>NZ_JBFSUX010000010.1:0-71719 GCF_041467595.1 Vibrio sp. 10N.247.311.13
GAAGACCGCAGCGAGAAGCTAGAGTTCACGCCAGCGGTACTCAAAGTGTTGGAATATGTTCGTCCTAAGTACGCTTGCCGCCAGTGCGAGAAAACAGGTGACAGCAGCCGTATCGTTCAGAAGCCATCCCCTCAGAGTCTCATCCCTAAAAGCTTCGCCACAGAAAGCTTGCTGACCAACATCATTCTTGGCAAATACCAATACGCGATGCCACTTTATCGCCAAGAATCGCTGTTTACCCAGTCGGGTATCGAGCTATCACGCACCACCATGGCAAGGTGGGTTATCCAAGTCAGTGAGAAGTTCGCCCCGCTGTATGCGGCCTTGAAGGAGAACCTGCTTCAACAAGTGGTGGTTCAGGCGGATGAAACGCCGCTCAATGTGCTCAAAGAAGAGAAGAAGTGTTATATGTGGCTCTACTGCTCAGGCGCTGACTCACCCGAATCGGCACTGCCGAATGTGAAAAATATTGCCTTGTACGACTATCAAAACAGTCGCGCGAGGGCGTGTCCCGTGGACTTTTTAGGTGACTACAACGGTTATCTACAAACCGATGGCTACGCGGCTTATGATGGTCTGCATCACGTCACCAATGTAGGGTGCTTAGCGCATGCTCGTCGCAAGTTCATGGATGCGAAGAAGCTTCAAGGGAAAGGTAAATCAGGCAAGGCTGATAAGGCGCTGGCTAAAATCCAAAAACTCTACGGGATAGAATCACGCTTAAAAGGTGCGCCTGCCCAAGAGCGAAAAGCAGAGCGTCAAGCGCTTGCCAAGCCGATACTGGATGAGCTTTACCAATGGATGACGACCCAGAAGGTGATTGGCTCTAGCCCACTAGGCAAAGCGATAAAATATACGCTTGGGCAGTGGTCAAAGCTTATTCGTTATATCGACGATGGTCACTTATCTATTGATAATAATCGCGCTGAACGCGCAATTAAACCACTGGTCATTGGCAGGAAGAACTGGCTGTTCTCTAACACACCAAATGGTGCTGAGGCGAGCGCGATGCTTTACAGCATCATCGAGACCGCGAAAGCCAACGGTCTTATCCTCTACGACTACATGGTCAAGTGCATGAAAGAGCTGGCGAAAGCTGAGCCTGATATCGACGCACTCCTGCCTTGGAACTTCAAACACTGACAAGTCGCCCCGTGGGTTCATGGGGCGTTTACCCAATAACGACACAAGGACGTTCTTATATCGAGGTCATAGTCTTACCAACGCACGACCATTTGCGCTGTGGCGGTATCCCCAGAATCATCATAACCAACAACCGTCACTAACTCTGATTCGCCCGGTTGTCTTAACTCTGAAATCCGTTTACCGATATTGCGACGCTCGTTATCACCAACTGTCCAATCGTATTTGACCATTTTACCATCTAAGTCTTTACATTTTGCTTCGATACGGGCGGTCTTCGAGTACATACGGTAATCGATAGAGCACGTCGGTGGTTGGTTTGGCACCACTTCAATTGGAATGATCGCTTCCGCTTCTTGACCGTAGTTAGTGAGAATTTTCAATTTCAATTCATGGTCACCCGTTAATAGGTTCTCAATATTTGCTGATGACTTCTCTAACTCAGGTTGTAACTCACCATCGACATACCATTGATAGTCTGCCACTCGGTCTGATGGGTGACCACCTCGAATTGTCGGACGGACATTAACATCAAGTGGCGAACGTTGATAACTGTTACTATACCGTGCAGTTAAATCCACAGTGATCGGCTCAGGTTCCAATACCTCCACATATTCAGTAAAGGTGTCGTAGTTACCGCGATCATCTTCTACCGTAACCGAAATTGGGTATATACCCGGTTGTTTTGCGGTAAATCGTGCTCGATGTCCATAATCTTTCGTCAACTCCAGTCGGCCTTGTCCGTTCCACTCATACAAATAGTACTCGCGTAAATTCGCACCAATTGGACGTCGTAACCAGATCTCAATCACTGAAGGTGCAACGAGCACACGCTGTTTATACGCCACGTCGAATTGTGGGAACTGATACTCCCATACACGAACCTTATGATCGAATTCCGCATACGTTAACGCCTTGGCATCTTTAACCCACGCACGCAGTGTGAATGTATGAAAGTCAGCTCGGTCCAAATCATCATTCGTTGGAGTAAAGTCCACAACATTCGAATCAACAATGGTTCCGTCTGGTCTTACCCATTCAATTTCAAGTTCGGAGTCCATATTGGAATACGGTGTATCGACATCTCCAACCAAAGTTAACGTATCGGTGGTTTCAACATCAGTATCCCCTTTCACTCTTACTCGAACAGGTTTCGCTCGCTGAGAACGTACTGAGCGGTATTCTGTTGCCCAGCTGTGTTCATCGGTTTCATAACCAAGATACGCCGCTTTTGCGATAATCTTGTTGCTACCTTCACCTGTTGCAGTGTATTCGAGTGTACTACCGCCTTCAGTGAACGTGACTCCACCATCAATAGACCATTTAATAAGCATATTACCGGCATCCGCCTCTTCACCTTGATCAAGAAGAGTGTACGTTCTTGTCATACCGGTGATCAGGTTTGCTGCCCCAACTAGTTCCGTTTGTGGTACTCGGTACGCCATGATTTGTACGACGTCCGTTTCTGCTATCTCCCCTGTGAAACGATTTGGAACATGACCTTTCACTAACCAAATACCTTCTACTGCGGTACTGAAAGAAAAGCGCTTACCAGGTTCTCCATATAGATTCCACGTACTGCCATTGTCTTCCGAGATGTACCATGACACTTCACCAGAGGCGTCTTTGTCATCACGGGTAAGATGTTGATATTGAATAGCGGCATTCATCGGTACAGAACCCGTTATGCGCAGTGTACGCAGTTCGCCTTCGATTGCCGTTCCTTTCATGATTTTCAATGTCCCGCGTTGAGAGCGAACCATTGAAACATAGTTTTCATTTGGCGATTTTAGCTTCGCTTGTGCATAGAATCGGAGGTCACCGATGTCATCTGATGAGAAGTTTACATCAAAGTCATTCACACCTGATTCGTTCATATCTTGCCAGTCGGTAAGGCCATGCAGGTTCTTTTCTTTATCCATGACAGCTATACGCACAGACCAATCACCCAGCTCTTCAGACTTGTACACCAGATCTCGATAGAAGCTACTGTAAAGACCAAATTTAGATTTAACCTTGAACGTGTCAACGGTAGAGGTTTCACGAGAAGTTTGCTCAACCTTTAATCTTGCTCTTGTTGATGGCACTGCGTATGTCTTTACACCACTCTCAATCACTTGCTCGGGTAAACGGGCGTAATGAACTTTTACTGAGTAATCGTCCATTTGCCACAACGCACGATGGTTAGCACTATTTCTATCTGTGATCACTTTAGTAATGGTATGTTCGGTATAACGGTTCGATTGTTTAATGTATTGGCTTTCTAAGGTTTCACCATTCTTAAGGAGAGTGATATACAAAGGAGACGCTGCAGATTTAACACGGTATCTCCCGATTCTTGATTGCCCCATTTCTACAGCATAAATGCCATCTTCAAACATTCCGTCATCGTCGAATATGATCTCCGGTGCCTCTGGGGTATGAACAATTAAACTTGTATCATCAACTTTAATTAGGTTTTTACGCCCTTCAGAGTCATGGATATAAATTTCGGCTTCTACTGTCGCGGGACCAGTGTTTTCAAACACACCGATCAATTCAGGGCTTGCGGTATCCCACGCCTCTTCTAAGCCTTGAGGGATAATCGTCCAGTTTACAGAACAGGTCATCTGAGTTGGGTTTTTAACACCTTGAACCGCTTCATGTTCTGACTTGAACATCCTACATGCTCGACCTTTAGTTTGAGCAAATGTAATGTCTTGGTTTTGCACTAAGGCGACTTTACGATCACTTATGTTGTCGTACTCGAAGTCTAAAGGAAGAAATGATATTGAATATTCTCTTTGGACAACGTTATTGTTCCCATCCTTACCTCTGACGATGACTTTGTGTACGGTGTTTGAATCCCATGGAGACGCCATCTTGATCGCACGAGCCATCTTGAACTCACCGATATGCTCAACGGGTACTCCATCAAGAAGAATGTCGGTTATTTCATTTTCAATACTGGTTTCATCTTGCACCGTGAAAATCATGTGCTCCATGAAGTTGATTTCATCACCAGTACTAAACAGTGTGTCATTGTTGTAAAGGCGGATTTCAGGTGGCAGACGGTCTAATTGCATCGCGGTAACCTCTATGTCACCTTTGTTTGCAAATCTGTCTAACGCTTTTATACCCCCTTGATAAAATCCATCGACCACGGCACTCAGTGGAATACGATAGACAAACTTAGTGCCGATTTGCTCTGGTATCCCAAAACTGTCGACTGTTTTATCGGTATACGATACATACTCATTTTTAAATAAGTCACCAATATCCCGCCCTTCTAAAGTAACAAATTCTGACACGCCAACATGGTCAGTATGCTTTTCAAAGCTCAAACTCACCTTTGAGGGCAACCACCATGTGTTGCCCGTATCGGCACTGTGAGGGGAACTTAGAACAACTACAGCCTCGTTATTTTGTACAACCACCGTTTCCCCATCAACATCAAGGGTAATGTCGTTGCTCGTGGTATCTCCAACCGCTTTTACTGCGTACTGCTCAATAACAGGTGGTCTGTAATCCCATGCGTACTGTAATTGATTATTCGGTGCAGATACGACGTCATATTTGTCAGACACTTTTAAAGCCGTCGTTAGTTGGCCAGTCAGTGAATCATCGTCAGATAAATGGAAGGCAGATATGGCCACAGTGCATGAATCTTGACCTTCATCCACTTCACACGATTCACCAAACTGGGTTAGGGCCACAACCTGATCAAATGGACGCGGTTCAACCACAACGGTAATTTTGCGAAGTTTTTCGCTCTTATCGTGGGTAATGAAATTCAACCCTTCATATTGTGCTGATGTGGTTTCAGTAGTGACATTGACAATAACGGGTGGGACAGGCTCAAGAATGGTGTATGCAACACTGTCTTCAATCAGCGTAATGCGTTCTTTTTCAATTCCGTTGAAGTAGGAAATTCGATATGAACGATAGTGCTCTCCTGCAGCTGCGGTAGGTCGACCATCGAGCGCTAATCCATTCGCATTCCAGCTCGGGTCGGTATCACCTGTCCATTCGAAGAAACACTTTAGATTGCTACTGTCAGACGTATACGCTTCTTCTCGCACTGTTTCTAATCTACAACCAGATGCTGCGGCTTCTTTAGCTAAGGCTGAATACTCTTTCACGCCACGATAGATTTCATCAGGGTAAGTAAACTCTACTTTTGGCGGCACACTCGTTATGGAACCGATGATGTACACTGATTTCGCAACAGCAGCAGTCCCTATAACTGTTAGTGAACAACTAATAAGAATTTTGATTAACTTGTTCATAGTGCTCTTCAACTCCAAACGCAATTTCATTGGGATAGGTTAAATAAGGTCGAGAGCAATTTTTGAAATTAACAAGCCTATTTTTGAAGATTAAAGTTTTTCTCGCGGCATTCATTGTAAAGGAGGGATTTGGATTATTACCCCTTCACGACTATGAAGGGGCTGAATGAGAATGAAGACTTATGGTAAAAATATATGGATTAATAAACCTGGCGCGACCGCGATACCGAACGTGAATAAGGACAAGTATAAGTCCGTGGCTACATATGCGCCGATGTCTTTCTTTTTATCAGAAGAAGATTGTGCATTTTTAGACAGGTGTTTAGATATTTCCGTTCCAAACTTTTCAGACAATGGATGACGTCGATTTGACTGATAAATCTCAAAGACAAATTTATCAAAATGCTTGAGTTCTTGTAGACGACATTTGATAAACGGGGAGACAAGACAGTAGCATACCGCCACCAGTAAAAAGCAAATTATTGTGAGTGACATGCTATTCAATGGGTTTGTCAAAAAGACAATTATCCCCAATTGAAGAGAGATGTATCCAACAAGAAAATTTAGCGTCTTCATTCCAATACCTCCACCACAGGACTATTCACAAAGGGATCTGGCATGGAAAGCAACAACCGCCCCCCAGTTGCATTGAGCAATTCAATATTCAGCGGTTCACTTTCATCATTTGTCGCCCTGACTCCATATGTCATGGTATGGCTTTGGTCTTTAAAGGAAGTTTGATACGCAAAAAAGCAGGTGGCATTTGACGCCTCAGACTTACAAACTTTTGTTACCAAATTCACTGACTGCACCCCACCATGAGCGACAGCAAAATCAGGCCACTGAATCGCCTTTGAATCTAGTGTTGAGTTGTCCATTGCATACAGGTTTAAAATATACTCGCGTGATGATTTTTCCATCATCGTGTAATCACTGAATCGATTCGCTCTCGTTGTCCACATCATCACGGTAACAATAGTGATTAAGGCCACAAGTCCACACACCAGAAGCCATGTCACCTTCACGTTGTTGCCTGATTTTTCATTACATTGGTTAGTACTCAACATCCATAACCTCACTCATTCTAATTGCTGCTTGAGACATTGGAGCCTTGGAGTCCGTTGTTTGCCTCTAGCACGAACGAGTAGTCTTCGATGGACTTAGACCACTTATGTAAGTCCGAACAATCAAGACTCTTCAAAGCATAATTTTGCAATGAGTGAGCAAGTGGGTGTTGGACTGCAATGGAGATCGCCACAAATTGAAGCCCAGTAAGCTCCACAGACGTTTCTACGACTGAATCATAAGGAATGTTACATTGGGCGGAAGCATAGCGTGACAAATAGGCGATGGTGTCCCCACACTCCGTTCCACACGCTTCTTTGTAACGACTGATTATGTCGTCACTGGTGTTAGCCATAGCTGAACTCATGAAGACCAAAGTGCTTAAAACCATAGTTAGAATTTTCATTGCATAGTGACCATTGTTGGGGTGTGATTTTCATTGTAAGGAGCGGTAGAAATAAGTTTTTCAAACAAGGAAGGTAATTTGGACTTTAAATTGACAAGCAGGTTTTGGAGCCTGCTTGCCTATTTGGGAGATCATTTGCATAACTTATTTTCTTTCAAAGAAAGGACATTGTTATGCGGCGTTTTCGACTTGTTCTTCGTCTTCATTTTCCAAGTCATCCATGTCAGTCGCAAATGACTCGACCCGACGCGTCTCTAAAATTTTATCGATGGCTTGGTCTTGGGTGTACCCCCGCTCCATCAGAGCCGCTAATTCCATTTTGTCTTTCGGGTCCGTGGAGTACATCAGCAGCATTGCAGGAGGCGCGTAAAAACGCACAACCTCTTTGATGTCATCACCAATTTGGAAGAAGATTTCTGAGTACCTATTTTTACGGGTCCTAATCGATTTGAGAATTTCGAATTCTTGGTCTGACAATGCCACCAGCTTGTCATTTTTAACTTGATTAATCGTGTCTGATTTCTGATACAGGAAGCAACGATATACACAGTTGGCGGCTATGGCTTTACCTACAGATGAACCATACAAGTCACTCAACAATTGGGTGATAATCCAAGCACTAGCATCCACCTTCCTAAAACGCCTAAAGGCACTCTCAAGGAACGATGATACTGGGTTAGCACCTGTGGACCCTTGCTTTTCTTGAAGGAACTCCCAACACTCATCCACAATGAAGGCTTTCGAACGACGCTGAGAACCGGCTTGAGCATCACCCAAGAAGAAATGTTGGTAACACAGGTTGATGATCTGCATTAAGGCAATTACCTGCAATTCCGGTTGCGACTTCAGCTCTTCTAATTCACAGACAATGAATGGGTTGTCCAGCGTCGGGGGCGGCTTATTGACCGTAAACATATCGCCAAACATTTCGCCTTCACGGAATGGTTTTAACTGTTCACCAATGTCTTTCAGCTCTTTACGAGAGCTCGCAGAACACATATCAGCGAAGATCGTGACACTTGAGTCGCGACCATGCTTATCCCACATCAATTTCAAAATGGTCGTCATACCACGCTTCTGCAACGTCGTGAGCGTACCATTGGGCTCTGCCATCACCGACAGCATTTCCAAAATCATACCAGCCTGCCCTTCCTTACCACTGAACTCAACAATGGACGGGAAAGGGTTGAGTGAGAACTTCATATCTTGACCGAAACTGATAAATTGACCATTCAACGCTTCACACAAACGGTAGTAGCTTCGACCCACATCGATAATCATTGCCATACCACCATCGCGCTTGGCTTCAGCAATATGTTGAGCGGTCTTCATCAGCTTATCGATTTCTGACTTGGGTAAATTCATCATGTTCCATAGATGCTGGCTTGGCATCTTGCCTGACCCCAATATGCACGTCACAATGTATTGGACGAGAACCGACTTGCCCGAGCCCGACTCCGCGACAACGATACCGTTCATTGAGCCATCGGTTTCAAAAGGATTGAACCCAAACATCGACATGTCTCTGGTTACAAAGGGGATCACAGGTTTACTTGGTGAGTTGCCAGATGAACTGGAAATTATCGGGCTCATGAACGCGCAGACATCAGACGGTACTAAGTTATAGCGGTCTAATCTTTTGCGAGTCACAGGGTCTGGTGCGAAAGGTAATGAATGCAGGAACATAGGTGGAGTCATGTACTTGTCTTCTTCCAATTCGAATCCTGCAGGGGTTGAAGCTACTTTCTTGAAGCGTGCAATCTCCGTCTCTAAATGCTCCTCATCATCACCAAAAATCATAAACTGAAGATACGCATTCACCATCTTCGACTTCTTTTGCTCAATTTTGGTAAAAGCTTCATCAAAGTCAGCTCGCTGCCAACGAACAGTATCATTCCAATTTACTAATTTGTTGTTTGCCTGCATTGTCATGTATTTACGGCGACGCTTAATCTTACCCTCTTCTTTTTTAGAGTTAGGGTAATGGACATTCAATACAATCATGAAGTTCGACCATGCTGTAGAATGCCCATATCGCCAATCACTAAAGACATTCAGCATGTCACCAAAGCCCAGTGTTTTTGGGTATTCTTTGGGAGTAAGCATCGATATAGGCCGCTCATCAATGATGACCTTCGAATCGGTAAACTCGATTTTACCGCCCTGCTCCTGAACTTGATCTCGGGGCATGTAGGCTTCGTTTTTATTAACGTCTCCTTTGCGCCAAGTTGACGAGTCCTTTCTGTTCATGAGCCTTTGCATGAAGTGTAGCCAGCCCCACTGATCCATCGGGGTACAGAACAAGCCGACCTTGTTCAATGACTCTTCTGTATCAGTACGTAGATTATTGAAGTGTTTAAGTTCCTTTTTGGTAGGCACGCCAAAGTTGCCTTTGATTGGAACCTTCACTACGAAGTAACAATCAAACATGCGAGCTCGACAGTCGCTATCACCAAACCCTGATTGTGATGATTGCTGGAAGTGGTTAATCAGCCCCTTTGAAATCGAATTCAGTCTGTCGTTTGCCTCACCTGTTTGTCGACCTCCGTGGTACATAGAAAAGCTATTGGTGAAAGGGCTTAAATTATCATTCGCCCAAAACAAGACCTGAATAAACGTGTCTTCCGGCCAATCGGCCTTATAGATTTGTTCTAATAGCTCCTGTAACTCATCGTTAACGGCTGGCACCGTTTCAATCTTGTACATTAAGCCAATGTAACTGTCTTCGAGCTCGAAATATTTGTGCTTTCGGTTGTAGTCCAAGACAGGGAGAAGATCGCCAAATTTGGAGTTTTCGAATTGCTTAAAAAATCGTGAAATCGCACCCATGATATATGCCCCCTTATTGACGCAGTTGATCGATTAGCGAGTTCGCATTACTTCTCGCATTCTCTCTTAACTCAGAGTCGCTGATAGCCGGTCTTGCATTGCGTGACTCGACGCCAATCTGACCATCATCATTCACATCGTAGTTTTGCTCTTGGCTTTCCTTTCTGACATGGAAGTTGACGTATTGAGAATCATTGGTCTTAGCGCTTCTATCGACGACCCAAGTTCGCTGTGTTGCTTCGATGAATCCATAACCAGGGATCTGTAAGGTTTCTTTGTCTGTATATGGACGCACCAATGTACGAACAATATCGGCAGGCTTTCGCATGGCTAGGGGTTCTGGAGCCGGAAGAAGTAAATGCTGATATGCCGCTTCGGGTGAAGCTAACGCTGGAGCTTGAGAAAAGTTTGCGTGTTGTTGGGTTTCATTCACTGATGCTGAGTCAGCCTCAATGTCCGTTCCGTATTTTTCTTTGTATTCTTTCCCTGTGATGGTTTCGCCATCTTCGTCTGTGACCATGACACGTTCGTCACCTGTCGCCTTCGCATAGTCTTCAGCATTGTTATAGACATTGGTTAGCTCATAAACTTCTCGGACGGACGCACACGCTACACCACTTTTCGCGCCTGGACACACGCCCTCTTCTTCGCCTACGACAGAACAACCGGCTAAAGTAAGCAGCGCAAATGAGATAAATATGGATTGTTTAATCATAGGTCGATTCCTTCTACGATAATGGACGTGAGTTGAGCCTTACTCGTTGGCAGCCCGATAATGGAAGATGTTTTGTTGTTGAAAAATGCAGGAAGCCCAACACGGCCCGGACTCATTATCTGTAGAGACGCGTAAGTTGAATTCACTTTGGTAATGGCTTCTTTACACTGGCTATTTGGTGGGCGGGGGTATTTAGCTTCAGACCAAGTGCCTTCATATAAGGCGTGCAGCGCTTTGTCCGGATCATCGGAACATTGGGCTAACAACGTATTTTCATACTCCTTATCATCGAAGACAGGCACGATTGCTATGCGGAATCTTTTATCAGGGTGCTGCTTCTCAAGGATCTCTACGAAGTCACCGCAATGCTTACAACCCGTTGGTGCAATAAAGAGGGTCCCACCAAAAACTTTGGCTAATGGGTTTAAGTTAAACCCCGCAAAATCTTCTTCTGGGTTGATTTTCATTTTCTTCAAGTCGACATGGGATGCCGCGTAAAGCTCTTGTGGGGAGTTTACGAATTTGGTGTGAACGGTTGAGAATAATGAACCGCCCTTGATAAGAAATTTTCCATCACCGGTGGCCAGTAACATTTCACCGGTATCCAGCTCCATCATAATTAGCTTGTCGGTTTCAATTTCATAACTTGAAACCACATTGATGTCGGCATTGAGGAAATCTTGCGTTGGGGGTTCAGCTGCGACTTGAAGGCTGGCAAGCAACCCTAAGCCCAACATACCTTGAATTTTGTTTGACCATTTCATAGCAACACTCCTAGTTAGTACCAAGAGTTTGCCAAACTTAGATCTGCATAATTTAAATTAGTGAGCCTTATTTCACGGCTTAATTGAATTTTATTGGTGACAGAGGTGAAGTGTTACATCAGAAAAGGTATTTAAATTAACGATAATCAGGGGATGAAGTTCACTTTCCCACAACTAACTATCGCAAGGTATAGTGTTGTTTAACTCCGCCTTTAGAGCTTGTATTAAAGCAAGAACAAATCGCTAATATTCATCGCACAAAATAACGTTAGATGGTATTTCAATGTCACAACCATCTTTATCTTCAATACTTATGCCGCCGAGGTGGAAATTGATTCCGAGGTAAAACCGCTCTAAACATGCTCGACCTCCTGCGTTAGTTCCTTGACCAGCAACTTCGACGTCCACATATCGATATTCGTTGTTAAATTCATCAAACACTTTTTGCCTAGATATCAAGCGACCCGTTTCATAGGCCATTATCTGACCTCGAATGCCATTTCTATACTTGGGCTTAACGTAGACCATTTCCAAAACGACTCTAATCGAATAGTACCCATCATCGTTATGTTCAAACTTACTTAAGCTGCAAAACCCGATCAATTCTTTTGGGTTTCTAGGGTCGACAAAGAAAATGAGCTCATAGAGATTCGGGTCAAGAAAACAACGTACATTAATCCCTTTCTCGCTTTCCGGTATCGACTCTCTTACACTATCAAGAGTGAATAGTTGGTTTTGAATTGGTATTGAAACCATCCAGTTATGTTCTACAATCTCAGTTTGATTAATTTGTGTATTGAAAATATCCCCGAAACTGTAAGTAGATCCGCACATTGTTTCAAATTGAATTTTCAATTGATGGAATAAATCAGAGTACTTCAATTTATCCATATGCTCTAAAGTAGAATCATCCAGATCAGAATAATTTTTGTATTTAATTAGCATAATGGTGCTCTCCGTAAATTGCTCATGCCTGACTGTCATTTATTGAGCGTGATGTCAGTTTCAGAAATTAATTCGTTTAGGTTTCTGATCCCTTTCCTGTCAGTCTTTCTAAGGTATCGGTTAGCAGACCAAGCGATAATTGTTGGTCGACCAAAATGCATTTCGACGTTCCTGACTGATTGTTGCCATTCTTTAAGTCCCCCATACCCCGTAATTGCAAGTCAGCCTCTGCCAAACTGAACCCATCAGAGTGATTGACCAACAAATCCAGTCGGTCTATGGATGGCGTTTTGAGTTGGGTAGTAGGCAGTAGGTCACAATGCCCGATACCTCCTTCCCGCGCTACGCGACCTCGGATCTGGTGCAGCGTAACCACACCAAGATTTTCAGGGTTCAGCACAACGACATAGTTCAGTTTTGGTATTGTGATCCCAACCTCAATCAATGTGGTCGCAATCAATATTTTCCCCTCACCCGACTTCATTGCATTTATGGCAGTCTCATTGTCTTGTTTAGACAACCCACCATGGGACAATTTAACGATGTCACCATACATCGCTTTCCAGTCATCAAAGAGTTGTTCAGCACTGGCTCTGTGTGAAACAGCTTGAGCTTTGGATTCACCTTTCATGGTGCTAATGATTAACACCTTGTCACCACGATTGATGCGTTCTTCAACTCGACAGATAACCTCATCGATTTGGGTATGCTCGTAACGGGTAGTGATCACTTCTCTAGGTGTGTGGTACTTGGTTAATTTGAAGTACGGCAGCATGCCAAAACTCATCATCGCTTGCGTTCTAGGAATGCACGTCGCACTCGACAACAACAGATGTGTCCGGCCATGAGTTATTAATGTGGATTCTTTTTGTTCAAGCCCCATTTTTTGCTCTTCGTCGATCCACAGTAGGTCGATAGGCATATTGTTGTGATGATGGAGCAAAGCCGTCGTACCAATCACGACACGGGTGTCTTCTGTCATCTCGTTGATGCATCGATAGCCTTTACCTACGAAGTTGTCATGCTCACTCTCAGACAATAAAAACTCGATGCCAATATCTGGCCAGCAGTTGTCGATCTCTTTATAGATTTGGGCTCCTAATATTAGGTTGGGAACCATAATGACGACACAACCACCAGCATCAACAACATGACGTGTCAGTATCGCGCCAATGACGGTTTTCCCCGTCCCCACATCCCCGAATAAGACACTTCGTGGGGCTCTGTTGTTAATCGCGGCTTTGATACCGCTCACGGCATCCAATTGTTCATCCGTCAGTTGAAACGGGACGACATCATTGAAATAGGTATCGTCTTTGTCGAGCTGAAATGGGTGAGTTAAATTTGGTTCGCCTTCCACTTCTGAGAACAACAAAGTAGCTGCTATTCTTTGTAGTATAGCGTTGCATTGTTCACTTTCTTCCAATGAATTTGGGAAATGCACAAATCTCAAAACGTCTTCTAAACACAGCGAGTGCGCTTCTAACAACCGTCTAATTTTCCCGTTGCTTAGATTTAATTTCGCTAATTCTTCTCGTATCTTTCTTGCCGTCAATGGGATCAGTTCATCAATATGCTGCTCCAAAAACTCAGCATACTTCAACCCTTTGAGTTGCTTACTTTTGACTTTATAGACCGGAGTGATTTTACCAATGAATTTTTCATTCAATGGCTGCGGGTGGTTGATAAACAGCGCGGTTCCGACTTGTTTCACTTTGCACAAGTAATAACCTCGATCATTAAGTCGACTTGCCAATTGTTGGCCGTATTCACTGTCTAATTTGGCAAAATGAGAAAAACGTTGAGCGACGTTTCGGGAGTCAACAATGCTGCCATTAATGACAGTCGTTCGATTGTATGATTCAGAAATAGAAGTCACTGTCCCTTGAATAACCACACAGTCACTGTCCGTAAGATAGGAAAAGTCAGACACCACTTGTCTCGTGTCCAGATACGCTTCAGGTAACCGCAACAACACTTGCCAAACAGGAACTTTAAATGTGTCTTTGATGTACTTTATATCCAGCATTCTCGCGTTTCATTCTGATTCAATAATGCAGTAGTTATACACGTCTGAGCACTATCATTTAGTTACGAGGGCTCTCAGTAATATGAAGTTGATTTAGAACGTCTTTACGAACGCTTACTGCTTTAGAGTCAGCTCATAAACCTTCTCGACCGGTTCTTCGATGTACCTACGTGTAACAGTTAACTCAACACCGCTGGTGGTTTTGGTTATTCTAAAGTTTTGGTTTGGAGACTGAGCCAAAACAGAGCCGTCATCATTAACAATCACGTCAACGGGTAATCGTTTCCCAAACGCCTCAATGTAGTCAGCTCCGACGTTGAATTCTGCAGCGCCGTCTGACGATACAGAGCTCCACTGGCCAACATAGGCATGAGAATCATCGAAGAAAACAGAAGAGAACTTTAGAACCAGAACACCAGACAGTACGAGTACGCCACATAGGGTCAGTGTCTTTCGATTTATACGTATCGACATAATGAATTCCTATAAACATGAGAACCCCATATTACTTGTGGTAGAAGTCGATTTTGCTAAATAGCGAGGGGAATTTGAGCTGCTATTTGATATTTGGGGAGTCGAAGTTAGCTCTAATCCTGATACCAATACTCCGAGCAGTTCAATGATGGTCGTTTCAGAATGTAATCCCAAGTTTTCATTGTTCTGATTAGATAATTGGTCTTGATGTTGACTGTCTTTGAGTTATAGCAACCGACGGCTTCCCAAACATGACCCTTAGCGTAGGTAAGGCATCCTTTGAATATATCTGCACTGATACGGATATTGAGAACAGGGTCAGTGGCAACATCTACCCAAGACTTATTAGGGTAGTTTCGTAAGATGTATTTGGAATGGATTGTATTCACCTGAGCGGGACCCAAGTCATAGGAATCGTTAGTATTTTTTACTTTACTGCCGATTTTGCCCCCCTCGCCAACCACAAGTAAGTTAAGAAAGTCTCTCGGGACATACTTCTCTCCTGCGACTTCAGCAACAATGCTGCATCTACTCGCGTTTGATAAAGCAACAGTATCTAATTTTGTGTCATGGATATCTGGCAAGAAAAACACGGTGATTCTCCTTTTCGTGGCCAATGATTGAAAGTCAGTATTGACTAAGTATGTTCCTGTGGTGATACACCTTTTCTCTTCATCTTTAATCTTCACTCGTTGAGCGGAAGTTTTTGATGAGGGAAGTACCCGACAACGTTCTGTCT
Organism: Vibrio sp. 10N.247.311.13; assembly: GCF_041467595.1. Lineage (NCBI taxonomy): Bacteria > Pseudomonadati > Pseudomonadota > Gammaproteobacteria > Vibrionales > Vibrionaceae > Vibrio > Vibrio sp. 10N.247.311.13. The sequence goes on from NZ_JBFSUX010000010.1 coordinate 15,378, forward strand.
TTCACTAGTCATTTGAAACAACTAGCTTCAAGCTAGGCTTAGTTAAACCAGGTTTTGCTTTAGGAACTACCCCCCCGATTATGTCTCCGTGACGATTTTTGATTACATGACCAGTGAATGCGAACTGGTCTAAAGCATCTCTCAGTTGAGGATCGTCCGTTCCGATAGTCGCGAGGTACAATTCAGGCTCGTAACCGTTGGCTTTCAATAGCTTTAATGCTTTTTCCTTATTACTTTTTTCCTTAGCGTTTCGCAAATAAGCAATCGTCTTTTGGAGTACCAATGTCGCTATCACAACTGAAATGATTAAAAGAAGGTTTGTCATTATTATCTCCTTGTTACGCTGCTACTGGTTTAAGTTCTACGATTTCGTAGTCAGGAAATCACACATTCCTGCAACTGTTCCATAGCATGCGACTGAATTCGCAGGGAGCTTTAGCGTCGTTTCACTGTTTGAATTATCAGCGAGTGCAACCGAAGCGACCGTCATCAAACTCAACAATACAACCATCTTTTTCATTAACTACCCCGGCAACTCTAAGAGGATTTAGACTCTGACTGTCAGTTATACACGTCTAATCACTTGGGTTTACGAATTAGCGAAGCCATTTAAGCTTCTTATTTGACAATGGCACTCGATCCCAATCACATGATGAGGGATCGTCTTCAAATGAGGTAAACAGATAAAATCGTCCCACTAATTACATTTCTACGTCAGTGTCTATGCCATATTTCTCGTACTGGTTGTCTTGATGAATGGAACTGGAAACGTTATGGAAATGAATACAAAGTGTGTCCCTGTCAGAACCGCTGCGTGCTTAATTGTCGCCTTCGCGTGTTTGGCCGTGTATATGCTCACACCCAGCCGCACCGATTACTTATATGCACGAGTAAACTTGTTATTTTCTCAATGCAGCTCAAGTCTTTTGGAAGATGAGTTCAAAATGGAACCATGTGAAGAGCTCTATCGAACCTACGCCAACATCTCGCGCAGTACCGCTTATCACTACATATCGGATAACGTGATGTTTAAACTTCATGGCGAGATTTCGAAGCTGGGCTACTCGTTGGACATCAACCAGGTCACCGATGGATTTATGCAAAAACTTCCGTCAGGCAAATACCACACGACACGACGCAATAACATCATCGACGCATTGATTAGCTCTCCAACAGAGTCCGTCGATTTTGATTATGAGGGAGGCATCGACGCCTCGCTTTAGTAATTTGGGAAACCCAAAAATCCAATCGTTTGATTGTTGCGATTGAACCCACTCCGTTGTTAACTTTTTGGGTTTCCCTACCACCTCCCCCACTCAATTCTCTAAATTCACTCTCAAAAGTTGTATCAACTATGTCCTAGTATCCGATGGGCATTACCATGTTAAAGTTTAATTTATACCACCCAGTGATTAACCTCATCCTCTCCCACGATGGCGTTATTGACGAACTCGACCTAGAAACTAACGTTGTCAGTGATACAGCGACACGGGTTCTCATCGATACCTGCTTCCAATTGCACGAAGATAAACAATCAATCGATTTAAACACGATTAAAGCGCGTGTATACGCTGAGTATGGGCAAGAGGGAGTCGACGCGATTACTACAGTTGCCATGGAGTCACTAGCGCAACCAGCAAACATAAATGCTCTTTCTGACTATGTTTCGCAAATCAACGACACTAACAACAAACGAACACTTCAGGTGGAGCTTCAAAAGCTATTAACACAATGTTCGTCAAACAAGACGACCGATGAAATCATAGGTTCGATGCATTCTGTTGTTGAGTCTTATGACGAAGTGGAAAAGGACAATGAGCAAGGCCCAATTTCATTGAAAGATGCCTTTGCTGCAACGCTGGACAACATGGAGCGCAGAAGCAAAGGGGAATTTAATGCATTTAAGTCGGGCTTTGCATGCTTTGAAGCACTTGGTGGATTCCGACCTGCAGATTTCATCATCTTGCAGGCCGTCCATCTCATGGCAAAACCACCTTACTCCTGAACGTTATCAAAAACTCAAGTTATCAAAACGATGCACCATTCTTATTTTTCTCCCTTGAAATGAGCTCAGAATCGATTGGAGAGAATTTGCTATCTAACTTGGCAAGCGTACCACTGAGTAATATTCGAAACGCCAGCATGAGTGATACTCAATGGGCTGATTGTTCATCTGCGCTAGGTAGATCCGGTGATTACAATATTGAGATGGATGACGGTTCAATGACCGTCGAGGAGTTGTGTCGTCGCGCACGTCGCTTTTATCGGCAGCATAATGGAAAGATTTCTGGTATTGGTGTGGACTACATTCAGTTACTAACCAGTGAAAAATACAAAACTGATAATAGAAATTTAGAAGTCTCAGAAATATCACGACAGCTCAAAGCGTTGGGGAAAGAGTTACAAGTACCTGTTGTAGCACTATCCCAATTGTCTCGCGATATCGAGAAGCGTGCTGATAAACGCCCAGTGAATTCCGACTTACGAGAGTCAGGTTCGCTAGAGCAAGATGCGGATATCATCTGCTTTATTTATCGACCGGAAATGTATGATCCTCAAAATGAACCTGGTGTCGCTCATTTGATTATTAGCAAAGCTCGTAAATCAGCTATAGGCTCTGCAAAAACAACCTTCATTGGAAAATACGCTCAAATTAAAGATTCCTTCAATTACACGCAAAGCGCACCACCAGCTGCGTCACCTATTGCTGATCAATACCAAAGGACCGACAACAAAAAGCAGAATACCGAAACTAACGATACTCTGCCAAACAACAGTCCCAATGGGAGTGGAATTGAGTTCATCAACTAAGCAAGCGCACGTTCCCATGACTTAGAAAGTGACTTATGTGCGCCTAGCTTTTGTAAGGCGCTTGTCTTAACTTGGGTATATCGAGACGAGGAGAAACCGAGAGATTCAACCAAGTCGTTTCGATTCAATGTACCGGCTACTAATCCCATCTCATTCATGATCACAATTTTCTCGTTCGCATTGAGGGTCTTTAACTGGGCAATCAAGTGCTGTCTCAACTTAAGATGCGTCAAATCCGACACCACATTGTCGCTACATCCACTAGTTACCCCATATCGATTGTCGTTCGAACCTTGCTCAAAGTCATACAATGGTTTGGGTAAGTACGATGATGCACTGGAATCTGGGGTCAGCTTGTTGTTGGTTTTCTCGGAATTAATTTCAATTGCTTTTGAATAAGCGCCTGAAATGTCCCGGTCTGATACTTTCACCATCAGTGTATGGTGGAGCTCTTTTCTTGATACAACGGTCTTAACGCGAGCGCTCGCGTAAGTATCAAAGCTCGCTATACCCGTATGCTTATAGCAGCGTGCAGCACGAATCGTTTCCAAGGCAGCCTCTTGTACACGATCTGAAAGATAGTCGATATCATAGTTATGGCGGCGTAGTAACTTGCGGAAACTGTTTAATGACTTCAGCGTTACGTTCTGGATAGCAGTATTCAGATCTTTGAGCTGAGTCGGCTCAGGGCAACCTCGTTCCACCATTTCGTAAACCACGAACGCTGTCACTTGTAATTCGTTAAGAACAAAGTCGTCAGTTGCCTGTGACTGAAGTAGCTCTGCTGGAGTGTGTCTGTTAGAGACAACGTGGCCAACATAATTGGCGCAAGTTGCATCATTGGCAATTTCTGAAAGCTTCTGCCTCCAATTCGGTGTTGTTTGAGTAATTTCTTTGAACACCTTCCTTGTTGTAGTGGCCAATGTTTCAAGCACTTCTGATTGCGATTCTTTTACAGAATTAAAGCTTTCTGTAATGAGGGAATTCATTCTACTGATCGGGTCCATAGTAACGCTCCATACATTTTTTCATAACTGGGGTGGGTAAACTCATTATGGTTTTCCCCGATCATCGCGTCAATTTTCTCCCCCCGTTTCAATCTATCTCGAAAAAAAGTTCTCTTAATTGAAAACATAACGTTGTTCATCGAGCACTATGTTACGACCACTCAAATCGAGGAATCTAATGATGGCACCTTTGTTCAAGAAGACAGCGACGACTTTATTCACAATTTTGGCAATTGGTTCTGCAGCTACCGCATCAGCTTCTGAAGTTGAAATGTCACAACAACAATTCAACTCGATGCTTATGAAAGCGTTCCAATCAAACCCTGAACTCTTAATCGCAGGAGTGGAATCCGTGAGGACATACCAAACAATGAAGCATAAACAAATGTTTTCAAAATCTTTGTATTATGATGAAGATACGCCGGTTCTTAATGAAGCTGGAGAGATCACTGTGGTGGAGTTTTTTGACTACGCATGTGGAGTATGTAAAAGGGGTGCAACGGAGTTGGCTCCCCTTTTAGGTAAAGACAAACGCATCCGATTCGTGTATAAAGATGTGTCCATTTTAGGTGCTAATTCCACTGAATTAGCAAAGATAGCCATTGCTGTAAATCAGATCTCTCCCAATGCATATCCAGCATTCCACAAAGAGCTTCTTTCAATGCAGCAGTCCGTCCCGCAGAAGGCATATGAGCTTGCTGAACTGATGGGATTAGACAGCTCGATCATCAAAAAGGCAGCGAATTCGTCACAAGTTAGTGCTATTTTAAATAAAAATAATAAACTTTTTAGAGATCTGAAACTTACTGGAACTCCGACTTTTTATATTGGTGAAAAAAAGTTCGGGGGGTTAATCAGTCGTCAACAGATGCTTGAAGAAGTGAACCTTCAATATAGCCAACTAGTAAATCAGACTAATAGGCAGGCAGTTAGTAAGTAGGAAGCATCGTGCATTGGTGTGGAGGTATTTACTCGTATGGCCCTGCAAAGTCACTCCAAGGAGGGAGTGGAGCAGACTAACTATAAGTAGTAAGGCATAACTACGAAATCACCACACATACTCCCCCGTTCTTCGGGGGTTTTTTTTTACTTATAGTGCCACAAGCTAGTCACTATATTGCTATAGCCTGTCGTCATTGTGCCACAAGCCAACCACCAGCGGCTCCACCAAGTTCAAAGTTAAGCCAGCCGGTTTGCATATAAACTATACAAAACCACACACCATTATTATAATTACTTCAGTTCTCAAAATCTTCTAAGTTCTCTGCCACTATCCGGTAGTTCCCTTATTAGTCGGGTGATATGTCCCGTTGATCATACCAGTCCTCGACTGAATTTATTGAAAATGTATTTTTCACTGATCCCTCATCGCGTGTAGCAACCGTCACACAGCACACCTAAGCAGATTGCCTCAGTCTTCTTTGGCGTGCTGTGTGGTGACAGTTACGTGTGGTGAAAAGTCGGATAACCTGGGGATAGGCTTCGACTTAACAATAATAAAAGTTGCCCTGCATTGGAGCGGGGCCTTTTTTTTTTCTAAAAAGACACTTTACCCTTGGCATTTTCAGTTTCCTAACTTGAACAACTCTTTTATTTTCATTTTCCTTCATTGAAATGGTCGTTGATGTATACATAAGAAATCACCACGAGATCAAAACAAAGGTTATCTACCATGAGAAAAGTCACGTTGTACTTACTTCCGCGAGGGACACCGGCCCCGACTTCTATAAGTTCATCGATTCAACGTACAAAAAGGAATTGGAACTCCCTTCTGAACTGATTCAAAAAGGGGTGATTCTAGCGTTCGGTGATGGCGAAGATTCGTACCATGTGTATATCCAAGAAATTCACTATCAAGTGAATGAAGCAATAACTAAGGTGCTGTGTAGCTACTGCAACAATGATTTTCATGAAATGGGTATACTTCGGTAAAAAAGAATTCTTCGATGCCTTTCTAACGCGGCTGGTGGCTGATAAATGGGTGATTTCAGCTGACGAACCAGAGTAGTGCAGATGGCTTCTCTTGAACGAAAAAAAGAACCCGATCAATAAGGGTTCTTTTTTAATGCCAATAGATGTCAATTTGGAACTGCGTTTAGATTCAAGAAAAAAGCAATACATGAAGATCTGTGGCCATGTGTTCTAACTTCTAATATTATCTACACTCTATATTAATAACTATTAATATCTATTATTAGTATTGGAACTATGGGATCTATAATAACTATGGATTATCTTAAGTAATTGTTTATAAAGAACTTTTAGCGGTTTCAGTTACACATTACCCGTATGTTTGATCTCATTTTCCGAACATATGATCATCTTACCCGAACTTATGATCTTTCTATCCGATTCTTTGATCTGTATATCCTTGTTTATTGATCATTTAGCTCTCTTCAAACACACACTTTATCCGTGTTTTCACCATGTTGACACTGAATAGATTTTTAGCACAGTTTTGAGCTGTGCATAAGTTAATTAAGCCTCTGTTTTTATTAGTAATTATCATCAACAGATAGGCTGTTAATTTCGTTAAGGAAGCTTTCAATTGATTGAGCCATTTCCACACGTTGTTCTTCTTCTTTTTCACGACGCTTGATAGCTACGTTTATCTTGCTTGCTCTGTCTTGTTCGCCTATTGACGTATAACAGTGTGAAAGGTTCTTTAGCTCATCAGTAGTGAGCTCACTTCCCCCGACACGCTTCATTTCTAATGAAGAGATTATCCGCTTTATATCTTCAATGTTGAGCTTTTGAACTGGGCCTTTCTTCTCAACCCAACGGTACAAGAATTTGATCTTTGATATCTTACGACCTTCACGGTAGACCTCATAGCCATGGGTTCTGCCATCCTCAGAGTCGTAGAACATGATCTCTTGATTTGTTTCTGAGTCTTCTTCTATACCTTTAATGCTGGCTTTGATGCAACGATCAATAAATACGCTGTTATTGGAAAAAGAACGTTTTCCTGATTTGATCTTCCCTGCAGGGTCATGGAGTCCAAATAAGCCCTTTAAGTCTTCAATATCAAAGGTTTGTAGGTAAGTCCCACCGCCTTTGAAACGACTAAGTATTTCATAGAGACGTTTGGCATACTCTTTTTTAAGGCTAAGAAAGCTCTGTGTAGTAATAAGAGCGTAGCTATTATTATACTCGATGTAGGCATCTTTGAGCTCTTCATTCGGCTTCATTGTCAGGCGTCTATCTTTGTATGTCACTCGTTTGAAAATTGAGATGAAGTCGAACTCTTGGATATCCTTGGTATCATCTTCAACTAACACACCAATATTTTTCTTAGTCAGTCTATCTGCAACAGGTCGGAGTGTCTTTGCTAGTTCCTTTGGATCAATGTTTAGCCATCGCGAAAGCTGAGTTGATGTGAATTGATAGGTTGGCGTGTTATTATTCTCCCAATCTTCAGGCTTCATGTGCGCTATCATTAAGGCAAACAGGTCTGCCTCACGCTGTGTGAGGTCTTGCTGGGAGAATACAAGCTTATGCGCTTTTTTAAACTGTTTTGGAAGTGTATGCTTCTTCGAGGTATTGACCATATCCATGCCTAATCTCAACTGTATTTTCTACTATCTGGAAGTATAACACTTTATCCGTGTTAGCATCACAGCTTTTCCGTTATTAACTCTAGAAATCCGTGTATTTCTACAAAAACTCTCCGCATGCATTGAAAGTTCGCTGGTGGCATCTTCGTCATCGGTTATAACGCTTTCAACTTCTTGATTATTAATCGCACATTCATACCTTTAAACACGTCCAATAACGATAGTATCAATGTCTAAACCAAACTATTTATCTCGTATGTGATCAGTTTATCCGTGTAACACTACAGATATTCCGTGTACGTTTACACTGTAAGATATCACTTCATTGAATTCGCTATGATATTGTTTTATATAGTTTTATATGTAGGGTAGTTGCGATAACTATAGGTTTTATACTCACGCTCATATATTCTATTTGGTTGAAATGCATCCAATCATAGTGAATTCTTGATCTATTTATCCGTGTTTTGTGCCAAGACACACCTAAGCCCTGTTCATTTAGATCAGTTTGTCCGTGTCACATGACAGGCGTGGGGGCAAATACCGGTCTTTAATGATCAGTTTATCCGTGTAGTATTACTCTTAATCCGTGTTTATACAGCTGACATGACAATTCTACTGCTTTCAATGATCAGTTTATCCGCGTATTAATACATTTAATCCGTGTTTTTTAACGACGAACCTAACCAAGAGGTTTGATGATCAGTTTATCCGTGTAAATGTACATATTATCCGTGTTTCGCTCACTTGGTGAGTGTCTAGTTTGTGGTAAAACCGTTCTTCTCCCAGTTCTCCGTAACAGTCATCAATACATTACATATTTTCCGTTTAAGCTAACAAACAGGAAGTACTGTTGTTTTGATGGTTTTGTGCTCGGTAAATGTACACTCTTCACGCTATTTGGTCTTATCCTGCTTATGTTTCCTATTCATAACCCCCTTGTTGATCATTTTATCCGTGTATACACATGCTTTTTCGATTAATCACACAATATATCCGTGTTTTTAGTGGTTATTAGATATGGTCACACATATTTTCCGTGCTTCCATCACATATAACCCGTAACTTATTACAGGTTTTCCGTGTTGTTTTGTTTTTCACACACAAAATCCGCGTTTCACACGGGTTTTATGTGATATTGATCCTATCCAATGTACTTTCTTAATCAGTATCCATAGCTGAACCACAGGTTGGACTTATCTCAATGCAACCCAACTCGCCAATGCGACACATCCAAGTGTTGTGACAGCCTCAAAGAAGCCGTTACTGGCTGGCGTCAGTGGCACTCGATATCGAGTGCTTATCGGCCAAAAGAAATTGACTCCCGATTTCGTACAGGCATCTCCTACCAGGTGAGCTATATAGCCAAAAGTCAGCGAGTATGCCCAAGGAAACTCATACGTCGCACACAAGAACCACAGCCCAAACGCAGCAAGTAAACTGTGTAACGCTCCTCGATGCCCAAGAATGCCTTCAATCGGTATACTCAAGAACGGTACAATGCGCCCTACCCTGCTATGTCTCGTGTCAATGTCAGGCAGTAATGCTCCTAACATTGCGAAACCCATACCTGCAAATGACATCCAATAGAATGTGTCTTGCATGGTATTCATGCAGATGTAATAGGCGCTTGCTGTTGTGATTTGATGATTGATTGCCTTCACGCTGCACCACCCTACTCACCCGTGTTGCCGTTCGTTGCTTTATCCACGCGACGCTCTAAGTCTTTAAAGGCAATGTCGCTTGAGGCTCGCACATCACGGAATAAATCATCACTACCGTCGTTGTTCGAATCGTATGGCATGAATGACAGCAAATAGACGCGGTACTGAGTACCTTCTCGAATAACTTCAGTATCCGATACGTCGTAATCAGACAGTTGTGCATTGGCCACCAGCTTATCGATCGTTTTTTCAGTCAACGATACGACTTTGCTTTCCGTTGTTGCTGAATTGGTTGTTTCTGATGTGTACGCACGTTCACTGCCCGATACGATTTGGCGATATTTCTTGGCCAATTCGAACTCAGCGTTAATCTTCGCTTTGGTTACCGCCATGTCTAAGTCAGAACTCATTCCTGTTCCGGCTGCAAAAAAGCCTTCACCGTTAGACTTCGGTGGTTTCATGTACCAAGATGGAATGTTACTCAGTGTCTCATCCACACGGTCAACCGTTGCGTCATGCTTCGCCTTTTCTACTTCCAATTTGGTCATGTCGTTAGATGCACAACCGACTGCCATGATTGAAATCATGAACGCAGCTAATGTTTTCTTTTGAGTCATTTTCATTGGTCTAGTCTCTTTTTAATGAATTAACGCTTTTGTTATACATACGCGAACTCATAGTTGAGAAAATAAATTGAAGTAGCGTTATAGCGACTGGGACCGTTGCGATGATTGCCCCAACACTCATCAAACCTGCCATTTCTTCCAGATAGATATTGACGCTGCTTAGAACGGTTGTGGTGTGTGAAGCTGCGTAGATTAAGCCGACATAAGTAAACACCCCAATCCACAGTGAGCCAGCCATTGCGATTTTGATGTCAGTGAGAGATGGAAGCATGTGCAGTGTTACTGAAGATAAAACCCAGATGAGAAACCACTGTTGCCACCCTGCTTTATTCATGAACAACGTTAGGTCAATTGTGTTGTTATTAAAAAGATACGGTGTCACTTGTGGTGAGAGGAAATACAGTGCGACGATGCCTGTGAAAATTGGGCCAATACTGACTATTACTTTTCGAATTGAACCGGAGATGGTCATTGGGTATTCGTAATTTACGTAGCCGAGCACGGGATTATCTTGAGTCGGCATTTGAAACAGTTTCACTTCGGTTACCTTAAACCCAACCAATTTGCACATCAGGTAATGTCCGAGTTCATGTAAAGGTACACCAACTATTCCCGTGATAAAAACGAGTACTCTGCTCTTTTGGAAGCGCTCCATCAGATACTTAAGTACCCAAATGGCGGCAGCAATAGTTAGGAAGTGGATCATAGAGTTACCAATAAACGTAAAGACGGTAATAAGGTAACGTTTCCCTCAAACGATGTTTTCAATTAAAGAGCCAATTTTCGGGCGTTAATTGGCAATATTTATTGTTGACCGTGCCGTGCGTCTATCTTTCGGACCTTTATTTGATACAACTCACACCAATGGAGAACTTGTTGAAGTCTTTCTGGTTTCGTAGATTCATCGATCAAAAGCGCAGCCGCATTAGAAAGCTGTAGCTGTTCAAAATTCAATAGCCGCCCAGCTACACGGCCATCATTGTCATAATCCGCGTTCAGCATCTTGGCTTGATATTGGCACTTTGGAAAGGTCGTATAAGGGGAGTCTGACAGTATCGCGACTTCTCCGGATACATTGCCCAGCAGCAGGCTGACTTTTTCCGTCACGGATAATTCACACTTCTGGCCACGCAGGTCGATAACAGAAAGTACAAACGGCGACTCGGGGATAAGCGTTCTTGCCCAAACACCATTGAGCTTCACATTTGAGGGCAGAGGATGTCTCGCAAAGATATTGAGAAACAACTCATCAGGAACAGCCTTTGGTCCTAAGTTCAACCGGGTGATTATAAATTTCTTCGGTATCTTACCGAGCTCCACCAGCGTGCTCGTGAGCATTGATTCCATTTCGGCTTCTTTCAACCACACCCCGCCTTGCTTTATCGGCAAGTTAAAGCAATCACCATAAAGTCCTTCACCATTTGCGAGCCCTTTCGATTTCAATATCAACGGCACACCTGCGCCACTGCCAGTATTTGTTCTGTGTTTGGCGTATGGAATTACATAGTTCATACCTAGCATATTCGATGTCCATTTTTGATTCTGTCATCATTGGTTATACACCGATTTTGGACTGGTTTAGACAGTTAGGATTTCTTTCAAAGACATTGATATATAAGGGCTCAAGGAGAATTCGCTAATTTTCAAAGTGGGGGGAGATTACTACTAAAAAATGGATTTCGTGATGTATATTCATAACATCACAAACAAGTTTAAGAAGGCATATTATGATTACTGAAATGATTAGCTCGCTAAGAGATTCGGTTACTCCATTCAAATTTGATGGTAGTACTTGTGATGTGCTTAAGGCATACAACAAAGATGGGTCCCCGAGCTGGCTCGATGAAAAAGGTGAGCTCATCGAGGGGATTTACATTGGTATGGAGAACGAGGTTTACCATGCCCTACCCGCGTATTCATCATCTCAGTTGAAACTGCTTGTAAAGAAATCCCCTGCCCACTTTTACAGAAAATACATAAGCGATATTGACCGTGGTAGAACCGTGTCGAAGTCGCTGCAACGCACCTTTGATGCAGGCACTTATGGTCATGAGTTGGTCCTAGAGCCTCATGGGTTCTATGACCGCTATTACCGCGATATTGTGCCAGCTGATTACCCAAATGCCCTTAGAACGGTCGCAGAAATGCAAGCGCTTGTTGAGAAGCTTAACATCCCTAATGTGCCAAAAAGCGCCAATAAAGAGCGTTTGATGAAAGAGTTATTGGCAGTAGAACCGACCCTGCAATTTTGGGATACGGTTTTAGAAGAGCACAACAATAAGGCTATCCATAAAGGTAAAAAAGCGATTGATGCCATTGTCTGGGACGATGCACACCGCGTACACGAAACATGTCGAGATAATGTTGATGCAGATGCATTGATTCAAGATGGGTTACCAGAGATCTCCTTTATCGCTCGCTGCCCAGAAACTGGCTTGTGGCTCAAGTGTCGCTTTGACTGGCTACGCTTCGACTGTATTGCCGTTGATGTAAAAACAACTGCGAGTACGGACCCTGATGCGTTTGCCAAGCAAGCGGGTAACTTGGGGTATCACATTCAAGAAGCGTTCTATACCTACGTAGCAAGCTTGCTTGAGGTGAACTTGGGTGCCTTCTTGTTTGCATGCATTGAGTATGTCGATGCTGATTTATGTGAAGTCTATGACTTACAAAGAAAGGAAGAATCGATGATTAAGTTCAAAGATGGGCTACATACATTGGCGACTTGCCTTTCTACAGGCGTATGGACAAAACGCGTGAATCTATCAGGAATCACTTCTATCACTATTCCGAAGTACTGCCGTTAATTGGAGGGCGCTATCATGACTAATCAATCACTAGTATTACAAGCAGTCGAGGCTGCACGTCCTCATTTTTCGACTATCGTTGCTGAGAACCAATCGGGTCTTGATACAGACTTAGAGCTGGAATATGTGGCATACATTCTGGAAAGCTTTGGTGAGTCGATTACCTCTAATATGGATGCGAACTCAGTGTATTGGAGCATACTGAACCAAGCGACCATTGGTTTGTCTGTTGAGGAAGGCTTGAATCACGGCACCTTTTTGTATCGTCACGATTATGTATCGAATTTCTTCGTGTTGGAATTTATGCCGACATACCACGGACTGATTCACTTAGCGTTCGAGTCAGGTGAAATGGCGCAAGTTACAGCGGATCAAGTTTTTAGCAATGACCAATTTGTCTATCATGGCTCTCGTTCACTGCCTGAGCATACTTCTCAAGGTGCCTATGCAAGTGGGGACTTACTATGTGCTTATGCTGTTGGGGAGACACTGGGAGGGCATGTTTATTGTGAAGCACTATCCCGTGAAGAGTTGGATGAGATCGAGCTTATGGCGGCTATGAGTTTCAGTTCTAACCAGTCGGTTTGGAATACTGCATTTGTTGGTCAGATGCGTAAGAAATCTGCAATTCGTAGAATGATGCGCTTGTTGTTCAATCAACTCGGTTTCGATAAGCCTCATTACCGCAGTCGTATTAAAACGCTCATGAGCGTAGAAGATAATATGTGGACGAACATGAAATCCACCATGGACCACGAGATCGCTCGTGGAAAGAAAGAGAAGCAATTATTAAGTTCAAACCAAAACAACGTTCCTGTTAACACCTTTGGACAGCCAATCAAGAACACCAATACTGTGTGTACTTCGAAGGTAGTTACACACACAGGTGAGTCTGCTGCTGATTTGATTAAGCGTGCAGGTTCCACTGATGGACCAAAAATGGAATTTATTCCTCCGGTTCAAGATGCAACAGAACAACCGTCAACTGATAACCCATCGCCAACCACTCTTGGTTCTGATGGCTTTATGGGCGGGTGGGGGTACTAATGACGAACACTGAAACTTACAACGAACCTGAGCGACTGCCTACTGCGAATATCATCACGCAAGGGAAGAAGAATGTATTCCTCACTCATTCTGTAGTGAGTGGTCGCTCCAAAAAACTGATCTACAAAACTAAGCGCAGCGATACCGGCTCTGTCAAAGAAGTTGAGTGTACTCAAGAGCAGGCCGATGTGTATATCCACCAGCAAGTCGTGAAGAGTTTGCGAACACATCCTGATGACATTAACTTGCCACATATGTCTATGTTAGGTCTTCCCAAGGAATATAAGGCAGTGCGTGAAAGAGATGTTCTGGTCCGTTTTCGAGTTCCCGAGGCGTCAATGTCTTGGATAGATAACGACATCCTCTCCGTTGACTCGACGACATGTTTCAATTCAGATTGCAGTTTTTTTCCTACTTCTGGCACAAGTAATTTTACCCTTGCTGTTCTGACAATTTACCCTGTGGATTCTGGATATTTTGCAACGTTGAAAACTGAACAAGGGTATACCGGTCTTCCTATGAGCCATTGGATGTCGTTAGTACCGATATGGCGAAAAACGGTGGTGAAGACAGAAATTGCGATTCTGATTGACAGTGAAGCTCAATCTGATTTACCTGGTCTTGCAAAGATGGCGAATAAACGCGGGTATACTTTCCTCGGAGCGATATCTGGTTTCTTCAATAAAGTAGAAGGCAGTTCTGAAGCTCTCCTTAGTCAGCTATCTGCCTGTAAGCTGTTTGCTGATGCTCGTGTCCCGGCTGAACCTACTATGGACGATGAATTTGGGTTTGCCTTTTCCATGGCCACCAATTCTGTGTATCGATTCGATGCAAGACGCTCAATTCTACTGACCATCATTGATTTCGATTCAAGCACCAATACATGGGTACTTGGCTTTACTGATACCGGTGAGCGATTAACACAGATCCCTTATTCTTATGACGACTTCTTTACGATGGGTTACCAAATTGCTGTTGTGGCGAGTTTTCGTGAGCAAGAATTAGTGAAAGTCTTTAGCTATCAATTCCACTCTAGTTGTCTCGATGAAGAGTCCTCTTCAAGCCAGCTAGAGACGAAAATTTAATATTCGGTGCTGCACCTCAAAGCCAATCTCCCCCCGTTTTCTATTCTCGGCCCCTGTTTATGCTTACCTAACGCCAATATGGGGGGAGGGGGTGTTTTGTTGATTTAGTATCTACTCATCAAAGACAAGAAGGTGATAGATACATGAATACAACTAAAGTGCCGAGCACTCACTCTGATCACGACACACAACCTGTACCCAGTCAGTTAATTGAATCGATGGAACGCTTTGAATTTGATTCGATGACAGAAGCACAGGTAGAAACCGCTTTTGAATACCTAATGGAGCAAGTGTCGTAGAGTATATTTCCGGCATTTTACCCGTGTTCCAATCTGTCATCATGACAGAATAGTAAGAGATTTTGATTGTTTAGTGTGACTAGCTTCATTCTGGTTTGCTTTCATCTTGTTGGCATTTCCACATTCTCATCACACCTGTTTGGTCACTACTACAACAAAATTTCTTTCTCATACATTGAAGCCTAACATTCAGTCAGTTCCCGCGTTTATGTATCGCAGAGCTGACTTTTCGTATGTTAGTGGTGGCTTCAAACCCATTACTCCTTACTCACGTCCGTTTATGAATTGCACAACATGGCCGATAAGTACAATAGTAGGACGCGTCCTACTATTTTAAGTTGTTGTTTTTGTTGTGTTTTATTTTTTCCTCTATCGTTCCCCTATCTTTTGCAGAAAAGTACATCATTAGTTTAAAACTGTATCGTAAGTCGAATTTCAATGAATTTATCCAAAATTGACTTATTATATCTTTTCTTACCTTTAATATTGGTTCATACTAGCTTTCAAACAGGCCACTGGTGGATATTGCTATGGGAACAATGACAGAGAAACAGCTCAAGACGCTTGAATTAGTTGACGAACTTGGGGACGGAGGTGCTAAATTCTTGGAATTGCGCCGCGAAACAAATGAAAAGCAACCTCGTTCTTTCACACAAGCTGAGGCATTGAAGTACCTCGAATGTTCTCAAAAGGTATTGACCGATTTAACGAAAGCGTTAGGTATCGATCCTAAACGCTATGCTGAGGTTGGTATTCAGTACTACCTGACTCTTGAAGAGCTGTACTTGATCCGCGATAACATGCCGAATACCACCGTTCTTAAGAAAAGACACAAACCATTCCAAAGAACAGCGAAACAAAAGACGCAGATTATTGCCGTTCAAAACCAAAAGGGCGGGGTATCTAAAACGTCACTGTCCAATACAATAGCAACAGGTTTGGCGATTAACTATCATGTTGGTTACAAGATCTGTCTTATTGACATGGATGGCCAGTCAACTCTGACAAGTTTCTACCCTCCAGTGCATAAACACGAAACCAAACACATTGAGCGAAATGGAGCTAAGTATATTTCTGACGCTCGCACCAGCATTGGCGACTTGATGACTCTTGATCCTAATACAGAGACGTTTCAAGACGATGTGCGCAACGCCGTTTCAGATACGCTCATCCCCAATCTGAAAATTATCCCTGCGTCCCAGTCTGATAGAGACACGGAATCTTTGAGTACCAGCGACGATTTGAAGAAGCAGAATGTTGACCCTACAACGCGTTTGAAAAATATCTTAGATGCACTCGATGGTGAGTTTGACATCATATTGATTGATACTCCGCCTTCATTGGGTTTTGCAACGTTGAACAGTTACTTCGCTGCGACTAGCGTGCTGATTCCGTGTAAGGCGGAACATAACGATACCGATGCAACTTGTGCGTACTTTCAATATCTTGACAGCATCATCGGCAACTTCATTGCTAAAGGTCATCAAGGCTATGATTTCGCAAAGATCGTCATTTCCAACTGGAAGGGCAGTGACTCTGAACTGGATATCTTCAATGCACTAGTCAGTCAGTTTGGCGACGCGGTATTGTCGACCAAAATGAAACACAGTGAAGCCGTGAAACGTTGTGCGTCCGAGCATAGCAGTGTATTCGAATTTTCTAGGTCAATGGACAGTAAGAAAGGTAAAGCGTTGGAAGCGGCGCAGGCAAACTGTAAAGAAGTGGTGGCCGACATTCATAAGCTGATCACGGACGTTTGGAAACAACAGGACAAAGGTGAGGAGCAATAATCATGGCCAATAACCGTCTAAAGAAAATCGCTGCTGCTAACGCTGCTAAGGCCGCACAAGAATCACCTTCAATCACTGAACCTGAAGTGGAGAGTGTGTCGAGCTCACAACGCAAGCCCCAAGCCTTCATGGGTGGTAATGAGCGCGAAACCACTATGACCTTAGCACAGGGGAAGTTGGCTTCCATTGAAGCTTCACTAAAGGAGGGCGGCATTAGTCTCCAAGAGTTTTTAACTGAGACTAAGAAGCTGGACTTTGCGCAAACAGGTCGTGAGATTAAGTCCATTGATGGTACAAGCTACCGTGCTATCCAACGTACCTTGTCATACGATGAGATTATGACTTTGGTTAGGATTGACGTGGACAACGTTCGTGAACAGTCGAGCCGCAATACGATTCAACTCAACAAGATGAGTGATGAAATCGAGTTCGGTATGCAAATTTCACCTGTACTTGCTTACCAAGGTGAAGATGGCCTGATCTATGTCGTGGATGGCTCATGTCGTACTGATATTGCCATGGATAAAAAAGTGGGGCTGGACTTTGAAATATTAGATCAAATCCCAACACCTGAAACCATTACCTGGCTGGTGGCGTCGTCTGACATCAAAACGTCTTTCAATTACTACGAAAAGGGCAAGCTCTATTCTCGTTTGATGGAAGTGAATGATTGGTCGGCGTACAAATTAGAGAAAGAACGTCTATACGAAAAATCAGACATCTCACTCTCCCTCGCTATCTACTCGATGCCTGACAGTCTGAAGAGCCTGTTTTCAAACTATGCCTTTAGTAGCCGAGATGCCAAGTTCCTTCGTAAATTGATCGGCACGGTTTCAGAGAGTGAAGATAAGCAAAGTGCCTTCACGAAATGGATTGACGAAAACCGCTCAGAATTCGAAGCCATGAATGCAGAGGAAGTGAACAAAGAGCTTATTGCACGGTTGAAAGATTGGAGTCCTGTTTCTCCTAAATTGGGGGGCATTAATAAGGAACCTCAATCGTGGGCAAAGAATGGGAAGGTATCGGTATCATTCCAAGTCGTGAGTAAAACAAAGTCGAAAATTGAACTGAACAATGCAACGCCTGAGCAGATTGCTCAATTAGAAGAGTTCAGCAAAACTTTGTTTGGTTAGGGCGGTTTTTGGGTAGTAGGACGCGTCCTACTATAAACTCAGTGGCATAATTATCTCTTGATGCTGGTGGTCAAGCAGCCATGTAATAAAAGCCCTTGCTATAACACGATACTGACTTTCCCTGCGGTCTATTGTCGAACTAAAAAAAAGCTCCCATCATGATGGGAGCTTTCGATAACGATAAGTTATTGATTAAGAGCGTCTTGTAACTGCCCTAATACAAATGCCTTATCTTCTTCACTCTTTAAGTCTAGGGCTTCAATAAACCCTACACTGTTAATGAGTTCCTGCAATTTAACTTTATCCAAAGTTGGGCCAATTAACTCAAGGATATTGTGTAACATATCGACTTGAGCGTAAGGACCATATCCCCGACCCAATTCATGAGAATGGTCGATGAGGGAGTCAGTAAATGAGTTCATAGTAACTCCATACTTGGTGTTCTACCGTACAAAGACAGGTAGGTTGGCGGGTTAGTGTGGTTACTTAGTTTCGGTAACTACTATGTCAGTGCCTGAAAACGAAACAGTGAACGTGAGGTTGTTGAGGTTGCGCTTCATACCAGAGTCCCTGAATGCTTCATCAAGCATTTTTTGAATCAACACTTCAGGGCTTGACGCTCTGAGTTTGTTGTACAATTTCTCAAGCAGATAATTGTCGCGGTCTTTGTCACTTTCACTAAAACATCCCCATTCATCTTCGTAGTTGGCATAGATTCCTAGTGCGGTTGATAAATGTTCTCTTTCTGGAATAACTAACGTTCCATAATCAAATTCATCACCAGACACAACTACGGCATCCGTTTCTATGACTACCTGACCATATTCTCCTTTCAGCGTGTATTGGTCGCACATAATGACAGGTATTGAATACATGCCATTGAGTTTGGCCGTCGAAGTAGGGTTAACCAATTCGATACTGACATCGAGTTCACTCACTTCGCGGATTTCACACTTGTGGATCCAGTGGTCTGCATGCAGGCCGCACACGTTGACAAACAAAACATTTCTTAAGTGCTTCAGGTAGTTGATGTTGATGGTATCTTCTTCACTTTCATGCTCTGGGAGGGCAAAGAGTAAAGATGATTCCACTTCAGCGCGAGAAATCGGCTGTTCAAGTTGGCTATGTTCTACGCCATCATATCCAGCGAGTCCGAGCTCGTAACTTTTGGTATCCCCAATCTCAGACTTCGTTAAATAGTCAACGTTGTTGAGAACTTGAGGGGCATAGTTCACGGCTTTTCTCCATAGTAAACGGTCGAACGCAAACGACTGGCCAAGACGTTTCAGTTCTTTTTGGAGGAACTGCATCATCAAGGTTTGAACACTCGTTCGAATTGATTGCTTGACAGTTTCTGCATCTAACAATTCAGCTCGATCAGGCATTCTTGCTTTTACATCGTCGTTCAAGTGAACGATATGATGAGGGTTTAACTGGTTTGAACTGGTGACCGCATTGGTGCTAGAAATCAGTGCGCCTTGCAGGTATGCCAGCCAAGATAAACCGTTGTGTTTAGTGTCAAAATAGATACTCCCGTATTCGAATTTGTGCTCGATGTATTGGGTCGAACTTTCTAAAGTCGTTCTTGAGTGATTTTTAAACATCAGAACTCCATTTAGAACGACGTCAATGTCATAGCCTTCACCAATTCGATCAACCTCACGGTCATATTTGCTAGAAGTTAAATAGCCAAATAAAGCGTCGGAAATACCTTCCAGTTCAATCAATGTACCGTTCCCTCGCAGGCTGTCTTCTATCACGATAGATTCACCCGAAAGGATGGCTTCAGTACTTGATGAAAGCATTTGATGCTGACTTTGGATTTTGATGTGTTCGCACGCGAAGAGAGTGCTTAAAAATCCCATTCCGTATGGATTACATTTGTCTACATCGCTTGACCAGCCTGACTCCGCGATAGAAAGAAGCTTTTGCATGTCTGCGATACCCGAACCATCGTCCAGAATCGTTAAGCAGGCACGGCCATTTTCGACTGATGTGGTAAACGATATGGTTGTAGCATTGGCGCGGGAAGCGTTTTGAATCAATTCATTGATCACTTTTCCGGTATTGGAAAAAATCGCACCAAGGTTCGAAAGAAAATTGTTTTCATTAATTTTGATTTGAACTGAGTTGTTTGAGTTAGTCATAGTCTTATCCTCGATATAGGGTAGGTAATGAATCTGCGAAGCGCTGGGTGAGCACATCACAAGGGGTTACAAGCCGGTTATAAGCGCATTCAACGAGACATAAATGCCTGAAGGGGAACGATTGACCGGGAAGTTTCATCCGATTGGATGAGGTTCGTTGTCATTGCTGGACAATGAGGTTTGTTAAGTGCTGGTGGAAGTACCAGGTTCTAACAGGGGGTTAAACTCTGTGTTTGTGAATCGTAAATGTTAGCCAAAGTGTTATGCCTGCCAAAGCCCAAGAGAGTAGGGTGATCAACAAAACATGACGCCATGTTTCACAGAATTCGACCACATTATGGAATGCAGAAGGGAAGTCTGTGCTACGAACGACAAGAACAGGGTGAATACAGAAATAAACCGTCGTTAAACCAAATAGTATGGTGAACAAAGTGCTTAATTTCATGGATAGTTCCTCACGGGTAGGTGATATCGCAGGTACATAAAAAACACCAAAGAGGTGTGTGTTTTGAACCGTTGATTGGGGTTAATTACGGGTAGTAATGCGAGTGGGTAACTCTTGTTGGTGTCAAAGTGCATTGACAGTAAGGACATGCATAGCATGGGAGAATTGGAAGCTCTCCAGCTTGGAGAAAACGATCACTAATACTAGTGATGATGTTTTCGGGTTGAACCGTATCAATCTAGCGTATGGGGCTGAAATAAATGGCAATTAACGAATCCAAAATACATGTTTCGAGCTCTCGTTCAGTGGGTTACGTACTAAGTGGGGGGAGATTGCTAGGCCAGGTATGGGAAACGTCGTATATTGAATTCAACGAATAGCCGGGGAGCAGCAATGGAGAATGAAGTAAAGCGGGTAATGTGGCATAGCCATGGATGTCGTGAGCTGATTGATGTGATGCGTTCATTGTCTCTCAGTGACATCCAATATCTGTGTGAGCAGCCAAGCCCAGTTACCACTGAATTTATTGACGAGTTCGCTCATTCAAAATGTTATGTCTTGTGCGAGGGTTTGATTGTGGCTGGAGAACGTAGCCGGTTCCCGATTCGAGGTGTGATTCTGTCTGAGTATGGCGTTGACCTTCATTACCTCAATGCTTTCGATATTGAAGGGAAAACGATATATATCGATGCCTATGGGCTATTTACACGTATTGAAGATATCTCAAGGCGCTATCAGATCGACGAAGCAAACATGACGGTTTTTGAGTTCGACTTCTATGGACTACAGTGCCGAAACCCTGACATGCCGGTCGTCGTCCTTCGGGAAACGTTAGATGCGCTTAGACAAGGTATTGGTTCACCCGTGGACTACGTTCGCTTTAGAGACAATGCTTGTCGTCACTTGCTATTGAATATTCAAAATGAAATTAACTAGGAGGGAAGTATGTTAGCTCAGTATTTTGATCGTATAGATGAAAGCATCGACGCGTTGCTGGCCACCGACTTAACAGAGACTCAGAAAAAAGCGATCTTGGCGTTGGTGAAAGACTCTAGCGAAGAGGTGTTGGCCTCATATAACAGAGCGGTTCGAGCAGAAACCAAAGTCAATGTGATGAAGACGAAGTATGACACGATCTGTTTGAGTGCGATGGATGCCGCGAGTGGAGTGCATTAAAAAAGGCCACTGTGAAAGTGGCCAAGCTGTGTTGTTTGCTAGTTTTATTGGTTTTGTTACTCCGATTGTTGCGAAGCCAGCCTGTTCATTTCATCGACGGACATTAGCTTAACAACAAGAGAATCTGGTAACTGACCATGCACACTAGCTGCAGGTAGCACCACTTTCCCTTCAGAGTTCAATATCTGGATCATGTTGTTGTTATATTTTTCTATAGCAGCAAAATCATAACCCTGAGATTTAAGAGCCGAAAACGCTTTACCAAACGGGTAAAACACAATGGGGTGTTGGCTTAATGACGTTTCACTTTGTTTGTCGATCACCATCATGGCATAAGCCATTACCCCTGATAGGACCATTAACCACACTAAGATGATCTTCGGCAATAGATTTGACGTCTTACTTTCCGTTTGCGTTTGCGTTGCTTCAATCACGGTCGGTTCTTCGTCGCCTTTAGGTTCGTCGGGCATTGTTGGTTTTGATGCCTTCTCAATGAGTTGTTCAAGCTCCTGACTGGAATTCGACGCCTCAGTTGGTTGGTCATTTTTCTTTTCATTATCACCAGTGGCCATATTAGATCTCCTTAAACGTCAGTTTTAAAGGGGCTTGAAGTAGGAAGGTCACTTCTTGCATTGCTGGTACGTCAACGGTTGGCCAGATTTCTTCCAACATTTTTACGTAGTATTCCGAAATGCGGTCCAAAGATGAGGCGCCACCTTGGAGTACTGCCGAGGTGCCTAGTGTCCCTAGATCGGGTGTTTGAAAGCCTGTTCCGTCAGAGTTGATGTCGACACCCGGCACCCTTGATGGGGCAATACCTTGTGCCAGTCCAGAAAAGAAACCCGCCCACATGGAGCCTTTCAATACTTCACCGTTTCGAGCAACTAACGTGCCTGGAATCCCTGCCTGACCGTCAGAGCCAGTAGCAAAGCCTTGCGCCGCTGCTTCTGCCGTGAGTCCGTCCTCATCGATGCAGACCACTTTTTCTAGTCTCATGTAGGCTCTGCGGTCTGACAATTGACCAATGCCGGATAATAGTGCCTGACAGTCTCTTAGGTCAGCACGATAACCATTTGGCAACAGTGCATCTGTCTTGATGCGCATGACCGCCGGAAGGGGCTCTCTCGCTGAACCAATACTGGTTGGAGCTTGCATGCCTGATAGCAAAGTACCGGTTACAAGGCTGGTGGTTGGCAATGAAATTGAATACCCTTTTTGCTCAGGTTTTTGCTGATAGTTCTTCAAGGCTGCAGCCAACTCCATTTCTTTCTGATTCAATGCCTCACGTTTTTGCGCCTCTGACATTTCATCTTCATCGACCAGTTGGTTCGCTTCTACTAAGGTTTTTACACGCCCGTCTTGCAACAAAATCGCATCATTCCCTTCATCGACACTTCGAATGCCTGCAAGAGCTGGGGGAGGGGAGCTGCGCAACTGGCTCACTTGTTGGTTCGGCACGCCATTAGTGTCGACAGTGATTTCCGTTGCGTTCCCGTGTCGATCTACAACGACTTGGCGGCCTTGTCGGATTTGGTTCGGATCATAGTTGGTTCTTTCCAATTGTCGTTTGCCTGACTTCCATTCGGCAATCTCAGCATCTTGATCGGCCATTTTTTGACGAAGACCATCGACCTCTTGTCTTAACAGGTCGTACTGGTAATTGTCATTACGTGCCGACGACTTTTTATCGATAGCCGAAATTTCAACTAAGGCGTCACGAACTCCGTCAACGTCTTCCCTCTCTAGTTGGGTACGTGTGCTCGAAGGCATGAACACTTTTTCGATTTTATTCGCGTCTGCGTTCGGTCGTTGAATTTTGCCCGGATGAATAAATTGCATCGCAACATAGGCGGCAGGAACAATACAGACGCCAATCACCCCATATCGGAAATTTTTGTTGGTTTCCCAAAGCTCTTTAAAGTTAATCTTCATGGTTCACCTCGATTAATCCAGAAGTGATGGACGTTCATTGCGAGAATGCATACGTTGGTAGTACAGTCGGTCGCGCAATACGTATACTTCGGTTTTTTCTGATGGCTTTAAGGTCGCTTTGTTTAAGATACCCGTTGCGATCACGTCATCATCTACCCAGCAATCCTGCTCTCGCAAAACCACATTTCGATTCGTAACGTTTTTAACCAATACAACGTCCACGATTCGTCGAGACGATATTAAACGTTGTTTCGTCTCTGCATATGTTCCAAATCGACAAGGACGTAACGCGTCTCGCGGAATGTTGGTCTGCAAGTCAAAACCTGTAGGTGTTGCTTTTCCTGCCGTTTGCGCAAACAGTTTGTTGATACCCTCGACGTATGGAGATGACTTAACTTCAGGATCACTGGCAATGGCCAATTCAGATTCCATATCTTGAATGCGCTTTTCTTGCTCAATTTTATCCTGTTTTTTGGACGCCAATACGCGGTTCACTTTTGCTTGTAGTGCTTTGTTGTATCGGACATCGACTTGTACCATTGCAGGCATGACATCAAGTGGCCAAATCGTTAAGTTAACTTGGGTTTCAGGCACCCCTTTTTCGAACATAATGATATTAAAAGGGGCATCGTTGTTAGATGTGAAATAGATAAAGCTACCATCCACTTTCATGACAACATTGGGATCTGAACTGCGAATGTTAATTTCTTTGAAAGAGGTGCGAATACTGTTGAGAATGTACTTTGCTGCAGGCAACGTAATATTGTCTGAAGGGCGTAGTTTGTACTTCTGAACCGGCTTAAACTTTTTCGCCATTTGTCGCTGCATACGTTCGAATGCAGTCAGAGAAGGTTTCGGTGGTTGGGCCGTTGGTGGTGTTGCGACAATCACGTTCTTGTCTGATTGGGTGACTCTTCCAAATTCATCGACGGATTTTGTGCTGACAATAGGTTGCTTCGCAGCTGGGTCATTGATTGGAGTGAATTGACTTAATGACTCTTGCTTATCGGTCGGTAAAGATTTGACTACTTGGTCAACCATTGCCGCAACAGCTGCTTTATTTTCTGGTTGCGTTGTTTGTCGCTCCACTTTCGAGCCAACAGGTTCAATAGGGATGACGTTTTGGTTTGCCATTGCACCGAATGATAACGTGGCACAAAGCAAGGTCGTATATCTAGCGAGGTGATGTAAATTTTTCATAACGGGACCTACTTGTCTTGCTTGCGTTCGATACGATTGCGTTCTATCTGCGGAGCGCCTTCGTATTGGTCAATGGACTTCATCTTTGGACTACCGTGTGCATTGGCAATCTTGAGTTCGTATGTCCAGCGTACTGCACGGCGTTCATCGCTGTTATTGCCGCGTTTCTTCCGCTCAGTAAGCTTACGCTCGCCGTAAACAATCACTTTGTCGTATTTGTTATCGTAGAACACATCTAATACGTTGAACTCTTGCACTTGGTCCCTGATGTCTAAAGCTTTCACATGACTGATCACTTGCTCATTCAATGCATCGTAATCTCGAATGGAGAGCATTGGTTTGAGCGTATCTAAGACAATATCCACATTACGGACATTCACGTTACCAAGCATGCTGGCAATGAATATGCCCCATTGCTTCTTGTAACCTGAGTTGGCTTTGTTGCCTATCATGACAATTTCTTCAGAGAAATTAGGCGGGGTAACAACGGTGATGGGTTTCGCTGTCATTACCTTAAACGCTAGAAATGCGCAGATAATGATGGACAGCCCCATCATCTTCGTCATTTTGTTGCTGTGGTCGATGGCTGCTTGCCAAGAACGTTGGACATTCGAATCTGAATCATGCTCCAGTTCAGACTCATCCTGCCCCTTTTTTTTACGGTTAAATATATTCATAGCAAACCTCAAACTTTTGCTAAAACAACACATAGAATTTAAAAACGGATCGCTACAAAGAGTTAGCGAAAATAAGTACGGTTAAATGCTTCTGGAAACGATTTACGGGATTTAAAGTTAATGATTCCAGCCCACCACAACATGTGTTTGAGCCGACCTTTGGGATAGTTATCTTTGACCCATGAATAGGCGAGAGCGAAAAGAATGGCGATTCCACCGATAAGTAACAGGTTCTTGCTGATGTGTCCGATAGCGATACCGACAAGCAAAATCCCCGCTGTATCCGACTCCATTCCGATCACCGATTGTTTGTCGTTTACTCGAAGTGGCACATAGGTTTGATTGTTCGGTAGTTGAGGACGAGCATCATTATTGATGTCTAACTTACTCATATGACCCCCTTATGTACTTCTGGGCCTCTTCTATAAGGCCCAGAGACATCTGTTGCTTTATACCGGAAGACCGGCAGTTAGCATGGTAGTGATAATGGTTTGAAGTTGCGCCAGCACCAGCATGATGATGACAGAAACACCAAGACCGATAAGGTTTGGTCGAACCATTGAGAAGATGATGATCCCTGCGAAAGAACAGAACGCGATAATTTGTCCAGGAACACCTTCAGCAAAGCTCACTAGTTCATCAAATAGGCCTTGGAACGCATCACCACCTGAACCGGCAATGGCCGAGACGGTAAAAAACATAAGCGCGAATGTAATTAAGCCGAGGTATGTCGTCTTTGAATCTACTTTTTGTACATCATTGACGTTGATTGTGTTTTGCATAGAAATATCTCCAATAATTCCGGTAAATACCTTTTAAGTAGGCCCTTGAATCATTGCAGGTAACCTAATTTTGAATTCCAAATAGTGAGCCGTTTTTTTAGGTTTATTTGTTTTTTTACATAAGCACCTGTTATTTATGCTTATTTTTATGTGGCAAAATCTTGATTTATTCAAAATTTCATTGTTGACAATCAATATGCTTTATTGAGTTCCATGCATCGACCAACTGTGACTTTCATATTTCAGGCGGATGACGGGTTCTGAGTACAGAGCTGCAGCCAGAATAGAAAGGGCTTCGATGGCGATGATTTCAACCACCAGCGATACCAAACGGGGGGAGGTTTCTAGGTACTCTGACGAGGGGACGTTACTATCAATAGACAGCGTTTCTGCCGAGGAGAAGAATCATGAATGAACGATATTTGGCTTTCAAACAATGGTGTCCAACTGGCACCAATTGGGAGTTCATGGCTTTTATTGCTAAACGAAAAGCGGAGTTTACGGGTCAACCGGCTTGCTCGGGGCATATCTCTGACCAGAGTGCATTTTCGGCGTATATCAAAGATTGGGTATCCGCTAATACCACCAGCAGCGCCCATTCTTAGATTCCATTATCTAATGGGTTTCTTCATGTGTATGCGGTTTGTAGATTTCCGCTAATGATTTGGGACCTTTCTTTTTGGTCTTTTTGGTGGTGGCAGGGGAGTGGCTGTCGGTTTGTTGGATGGCTTTTTCGTGTTCTTTGGCAGCATCCGAGAACGCATTGCTTTTCATTGCGTTTTTTCGAAGTTTATTCAAGCGGTCGAGTTTTGCTTCAAATTCAGGCGTCATACTATATCTCGCTAGTTATGCACTAACTTTGTTATACGACGAAAACCATGACAGTTTAGCAATTTACCAGTCCATTTTGTTGAGTTGGGTAATTTCGTCTTTTGCTCTCGCTATTTGTCAATCTGTAAACTCAGTTAGATACAATGATGAGGGTATGGAACAACCGAAGAGGGTAAACATGGATCGTGTTATTCAAGAGCAAATCCAACAATATGCATTCAAACGCTTTCCCATTTTGTCAGGAAAGCCTCTCAAACCTCTTGCCATCGGAGCTGGTGCCGCTTTGCAAGAAACGTTGTGTCAATCGTTCAGTCAGGCAGACGTTTCTTTTTTTCTGGACCGTTTTTTCACCAGCAGAGAGTACAAGCTGGCGCTGATTAATTGCTATCAAGCTTGCTATACCCGGTATAACCTTGATGGTTCGCCCTCATCAACGACAGTGAATGAACATGAGTTATTGGGACTCGCAAGGCATGGTATTTTCAAAAACAAAAAGGGACTCACGGATAAGGCCGCTCAATTGGTCAATGAACAAAAGCGCTACGTCTTTGATCGAAGGAAACAACTGAAGGACAAGGTTCTGAGATTGAAGCAGTCGGGTTTTAGTGACCAATTCTTGTTAGACCGATTGGGTAAGCGCATTCAACCATACCTGAAGGTCAACTCCAAGGCTGGGCAATTTTATTCGGATAGCATGGTCAGTGAAGCGCGAATGATGAGGGAACGCACAGCTTCAATGACAGTGAAAGAAGTCAAAGTGTTTCAAAAATCACTGTATGACCAAGGTGTTCCCGTCTATTTAATACTGATGGCCACAAACCATTATGAACCAATGCTTTATGAGTTGGTGAGAGATGGCGAACCGGAAAGGAAGTTCCCACAAGTCGCCTAACTGAAAAAGAGCACACAATGGTGCTCTTTTTTACATGGGAACAACCAAACTAATGAAAGGTTGGCGTTGCTTCTGCACGCATGTTCAGTAGTCTGAGAACCAATTTGTCGATCGCTCGTTTTTTCGTAAAACTGAGTTTTTCATACGGCTCAGTGTCAAACAAATCGCACATTAGACCGGATTGTCCGTTTTGGTTTACATCGTGTGTTTCGGTGACAAAGCCAGAGCCATCTTCTTTTCTTTGAATCGGCCAGAATGTGCATGTCTCGTCTACACGGTCATTGATCAAAAACACCATATACTCTTGTCGTGTAGGCGACATCGAAGGTTTGATGTCTGGGTTGGTACTCATCCAAGCTTCTAGAACGAACGTGTATTTGAGCACGTTGAGTTTACCCATAAGAACGCGCAGCGCCATGGTCATCTTTTCTTTGCTGTCTTGGTCTGAGATTGGGA
This sequence comes from Vibrio sp. 10N.247.311.13, assembly GCF_041467595.1. NCBI lineage: Bacteria > Pseudomonadati > Pseudomonadota > Gammaproteobacteria > Vibrionales > Vibrionaceae > Vibrio > Vibrio sp. 10N.247.311.13. The sequence goes on from NZ_JBFSUX010000010.1 coordinate 43,742, forward strand.
ACGAATAAATGCGTACTTTGCCATCAGCACATTCCAATACGATTGATGGATCAGCAGTACTTCTTGCCTTGAGTAGATCGTTAGCGACGATTTTTTGATTATTCATGTCCATATTAGCCTCTCTTTGCCTTTCAGGAGTCTGTGTGATTTGTATCAGTCGTAAGTGATCTCGTAGTCACTGCCGTCTTGCCATGGCGTTTGAGTAATGATGTAGGCAACTCGGTTAACCCAATGGCATCCATTGACAATCACCCATTTACTGTCGATAGGCTCCCCCAGCTCATCCTCTTCTTCATCTACGTCAATCTCAATGATCGTCCAAACTCGACTGGCGTCGGTTTTTTTGATGGTTTCTAGGTCGTTGCCATAGGTTTCGAATGAGATGCATTTTTCATCAAGGAAGATGGCGCTACCCCCATTCTCATTGATGATTGGTTTAAAGGATTCCACCCAAGTTTCAAAAGTAAGGTTGTTCATGCTGCATCTCCGTGATTGCGGTTTAGAGATACTTTAGTGGATGAATGTAAGGGCTCCCCCCGTATTGGTTAGCACGGTAGATAGCGATTGACTTGCCACAGTGAGTGGGGGGAGGGGAGATAGGTCGAATCTATTCTTTAGCTGTCATCACACACAACAGATTGGAGAAATCTCATGGCAATGTTTTGGGGCAACAGTTGGTATCAAGTCATTCATGATGAGATCGCATATTGCGGCGTTCTAATGCTATCGAAGTACCCAAGTGCTGATGGTGGTTACGACAGTAAAGGCAATGAGGTTGTAGAAGTGATCATGCCTTCGTTACCTGAAAATTCAGGCTTTTCCTTCATTGAGCATAAAGACCAACGATCAGCGATGCTGGCCTGCAAAAGTCATATCTTAGATAAATCGAGATTGGATTTGCTTGCTCACTTATGGGTGGTCAATGACGCTCAATGTGATCTTGAAGAATATAAGGTTCAGCTGAAATCCGATCCTACCGAACTTCAGTATTGGGAATCGAAAATTGCCTCCAGCAAGGAAACCATTGAAGACTTTCAACTTAAAGCCAAGAACTTGAAGCAAATTCGTAAAAGTAAAATCAAGGAATTCCTCGAAAGCGAAATTGTGGACATCGCGACAAAGCACGCTCACGAACTGGCATAACCTAACTGGAACGGGACGTGGGCAGCACCCAGTCCCTAACGTTTTAAATTGGAGGTAGACATGAAACAACCGTACTTAGTCGTTACTCACGCAGAAGGTTTCGAACCAGAATCATACCTTGTTTATGCCACGGACGAAGACATGGCATGGGAAAGGCTCCTTCATTGGCTTGAAACCAAACAGTTACTTGATGGAACGACCGAGCAATACCTAGACCATTGCAAACTATTGGATGACATGCAAAGAACAGCAGTTGAAGCTCCGGATGAGGTGTGTCAGTTCGATGCTACATATGAAGCGCTGGATTTCGAGTTCTTAGAAGCATTCGCTCGTGATTCCCTGCCTGAAACGGAAGCCGCTGTTTTGTCGTCATTGATGGAAAAACTCAAAGCTGCTCATGAAGCTCGTTATTGCTAACGGACACCTTGTTCGATTCTTTCTCTTAACGCCTTGGAGATCATGACATGAAAGTTGATGTGTATCTGAACTTACATCGCTCCACCGATACGATGCGTGTGTATTCTATTCGGTCACGAGAGAAAGAGTCTTATGGAAAGGTGATTGGCTACTCTTCCTCAGTGTCATTGATTGACTGTGAGTTTGTCGTAAGCGAGAAGGGGCAAGCAAGGGTTAAACGCGAGCAATCGAAACTGGTGCATGCCGTTATCCGAGGTACGCTAATTGATTTTGAGCCTTTTGAAACAAACGCTGCGTCATATGTAGGCTATTGTCCCTATCAATCACAAGCTCCCCACTTTTATTGCATTGAAACGGCGAAATTCAGCTCATCTGAAAACAACACGCCGATCTATCGTGCTCTACGTGTTAACTGTTTGCCAAACTATGTGTTAGCCATTCAGTAACTACTGATGTTTGCTGGTGGCTTACATTCAAGGACTTAGGTAGTCGCATCGAAAGCGCAGGCATATGTCATTGGACTCCCCCCATTTTAATTCAACTCCCCCCGTCTTTTTTTGTCCATTCAGAGCGGCAGGTATAGACTCATTCCAAGCAACTAAGTGAATAACACAAGGGATTGAACATGGAACAAGTAATTGCAGCACCTCAAACGAATCAGACCGATAAAGCAGCGATATCAACAGTACCTAGCCAACAAGAACGTAATCAAAACCTAATCGCTCAGTTAGCCTTGGTTATTACCCTTAAAGGTCATGACTTTGATGGCATCCTTAATTTTGGTGCAGTAGAGGTCGTACCGAAAAATGGGAAGCCCTTTCTCTTGGATATCATCACGACTCATGGCTACAACGAGTTTAGTGAAGGTCAGCCGGTATTTAAGACTTACAGCACCTTTGAATCATTGACGGAAACCATATCGATGTTTTCAGACGACTATGACTACGACTTCGAACAACCACTCGCTGATATTTTGCCTCATGCGTTGCTGAGAACGAATCTAAACGGATATGACGCTGGACCGGACGATGAGGTGGCATGCTTGGTTAAAAATGTGGCGCGAGTCTGTGACATGCGTTTGGTGAACCTGACAACGGAGCAGACAATTGGAACTGTCGTACAAGACGATTCCTTGTAACACTTTAAGCAGAAATGAAGGCAGTCGATGTGGATAGTCACGTCGATTACCTTGGATTAGCGAAGTTTAATATCAGGAAATTAATATGAAAAAATCATCTGTAGAACGTCACTTAACAGATCAGCAGCGAGCTGAAGCTGATGTAAAAACGGTATATCCTAATGCGGTTAAGGCTGAAAAAGACAAACTTGAGGTAGGACACATTCTATGCAATGGCTCTCGTGTTCCTTGCCTGATTGTCACCGAGGAGATGTTGTCTAGGGATGCGTTGAACATCGACTTCTTTTTTATCGTTGGACACACCCATGCTTCATACATTTACGATGGTTTAGTTTAATTCTGCTAAGGACGAAATGGATAGGCTCATTTTTTGCGGGCGAATATCGATAGGAAATATTTTAAGCTGATCTTCCCGTTATCATCAATAAAGGGAAAAGGGCTAAACAAAATGGCAGCAAGAGGCACGAGAACAACGATTGCCGTTAGTATCCCAGTCACCAAAACGCTCATGAATGGGTCCATCTCAGGAGCCAGAGCCAGTATGTCCAAGTACAATTGCTTGATGAGCGTATCCCACGATTGCGTGATTGCTAATCCCATTGAAACAAGGCTAACTTCCACCAATCCCACTTTATCCATGATCACCGCTGCCCATGTACTTATGAAGCTAATGATGAGCAGGAAAAACACTAATCCTACTTCGTAATTTTCAACACTGTTCATACCGTTGGTGTCCTGTCAGGGCGAGATTTTGGTGAATCGAAATTGAACCTTAACCTAACTGTCCGGGCTGTAGTCTAAACTACGAGAGGAAAACGGCTTGCTAATTGACGGGGAACGCTCAAGCCTATCGCACAAGATGTCACAAAATCATTGAATTTAGGTGAAGGCGCTCAGGGCTGGTGGCTCATACCTGGAGTGGATGTCGAGCGTTGATTCGATGGCAGGCTGTGAGTCTTAAACTCTCTCTGTTGGCCAAGACTCACTTTATTTCTTCCACCATCATGCATCACGGGTACGTAATAGAGTTTATTTTCGCACGAAACGGGGAGCACTTGAGAGATTAGATAGCCATTCAGAGGCGTAATTGTTGGAGATGTACGGTTCCAGATCGTTGCTCGATACGCCATCAGACTTGCTTCCGTGATGGTAGTTCGATGAATACACGGTAATGGTTTGGCTCATGCTCTTCTCCCTGTTTTTGAATGACGGTTTATGTACCTGAACTTTTATTCTATGGCTGCACACTATTTTCCCCCCCTTTCGATCAATGTGTGTAGGGCATATATCACTCCAAACCCCAAATGGGGGGCGAGGGAAGTAAGGGGGTGGATACTGGAGATATCTAACGAACAGAGTGAGATATTTAATGCAAACATTTAAAGCGGAACTGCACTCGGCATTCACATCAAAGACCGTTGAATTTAAAACGGACAAAACAGGTCTAGCTCTAGTGAGGCTTGCTAAAAAAGAGCTCAATTGTACTGGCTATAAGCTTCAACTTGTTGTTCATTCCGGTGACTTCAAGCAATGGGTGGCACCTGATTTCAGTATGACGTTAACCCCCATTCATTGATTTGGTGGTCAAGGTCGCGTCGCGTTAATACAGAGCGCATCCAGAATATAAGGGCTTTACGATGAGCAAGAAAGAGTGGGCTATCTTCAAGACGTGCCGGAAGCGTGATCAAGGTATTCGCGGTTCAGGTAAACCTGAGTTTGTGAATGTCATTGAAAGAGATTTGGGTATCCATGTCAGTCGTGATGCGGCGGTGCGTGCCTTGGTTGTCAACTACTACCCGGAACTCAACGACTCGGATATCGAGCACATTAAGAGGGTATCAAAAGAATTTCTAAGAGGGACAATGGGGCATTACAAGATCATGACCTGTTAGATTGATGTCATTGATTGTCACTGAGGTGATACTGTCTGTGTGAGATGGCACTGCGCTCTCTAAACTCGGCATGCTAACAACGCTTACTCCCCCCAACTCCCCCCGTAAATGCCTCTGAAACCCTAAATTGCTGGCCATCGTCTCGTTCTGGGGGGAAGGCATATTTCATTACGCATAATGAACCTGTCCTCAACCAATAACAGGTTCATATCATGTCAATTAATACAGCAACGAATACAGAAGAAAACACAGCAACGATTTATGAAGTCCTTGATAAAGCCAATCAGTTCACAGGCTTCGGCGTAAGACTGAACGGTCATGCGGCAGATGTGTTCGGTATTGATACCGATGAAAGCTTTGGCCATTCAGAAGAGGCTCATGACTTTGCAGAGCAATGCAAATATGAAGCGGGAGCAACCATTGTTTGGGCCTGCAACAAACCGTGGTGGGCATAGTATGAGTATTCAAGCGAGTCCAGAAATGGCGAAAATGATCTGCGTTAATCCTGACCACATGGAGGGGGTCACGGTGACTGACCTTCCTGATGACAAATTGGCCGTCATAGAGCAAGTAACAATTCCGTCGTTTTGCTATGACAACAGCGCTCTGGCTTTGAATTTACTGAATGCAGACTGTGTGGTTTACGGGGTTGCGATGGTGAATTGTGGCGGCACTTGGCTACCGATAGAACACTGCTGGCTCAAACTGGCTGATGGCGACTATGTAGACCCTACCTATCAAGTATTGGCTAAACTTAACGAGCGAAAGTATGAAGTTATCTATTACAAACTCTTTGAAATAACATCAGATTTGATGAGTGAAATGAAACAGGCTTATGGTGAACTGAGTCGCTTTGTTGGCGTAGAGATGATGTGGTTCCGACGCTCGACGGCGTATCGACAATATTTTCTAGGTTGATTGTTGGTGACAGGGCTTTTTAGAGTGAATTATTAAGCAACTATATTCATATATTTGATTGTCATTCAGAGGATTTGGGGGTATAACCCCCGTGTATTTTTTAACCAATTCGGTGTGTAAGAAATCCAATTGCATAAACTGTGCATATTTTGACCTGCTATTTCCGCTTGATTACGTTCCCTCACTGTCTTTCCATGACAACACCGTTTCTTTGCATTGCTTCAAGTGAAGTTGTCATACCTTTCCTCTATCATCTGAATAGTATTCGCGCTCGTGTTCCCAATGTGGCTTAGGTTTAAGCGTTCTGTGTTTGGTTTGTGGTACTGAGAGCGGCTGTTGGGTCATACGGGAATGGATGTGCTGGTCTTTAAAAGTACCAATGAAATTCGTCCATGATAACGATGGGCTTTCCCGCACGTTTGTTCTTAAAGAAGGCACCTCGGGGGAGTTGGTCATTTGGGTGGAGTTTGTGCTGCCACTCTTTAAACGCTGCCGTTTTTAATCGATACGCTTTGTCTTGTTCGGCTTTTGCAATGATATGTTTTAGTTGTGCCGCAGTTGGGCTTGTTTGTGTATGTAACATGGCAAGTTCCTTATCGCTAGTTCGTTAGTGAGTCGTCCAGCAATGACAATGGCCAAGCATACGACTCGATTTGTTGGACGGCGACTTCAATGTTGTTATGCAGCTCTTCTAAACCCATCGATTTCGCACAGCGCTCTTTGGTGACAAGGAAATCTTCTAGTTTGGCCGCTGCTAAGGATTGTTCGAGGTTATCTCTGGTAACCTGTTTGCCATGATTTAAGCAATTCTCTCGATACTCGGCCACCAGTACGATATCAGCTGGGTGAGAGGTGATCCAATTTTCAATGACTGACATTTCAAGGTGGGTTTTACTCGCCATGAGTTGACCTAATTGACCGAATGATACGAGGATTATCGTTACAGAGAACGCGAGCACTGATTTTAGGGTAAAGCTCGTAATTTTCTTTAGCATTGTGATGTCTCCAATTTCTGACGATATCCATTTATAACAAGAAGGGCTCGGTGAAATTTCAATTAGCCGCAGAGATTCCTGCCTTTATTTGCAGTAAAGTTCGGTGACTTGTGCATCCTCGATGTCCTCCCAGGATCTTGAAACGGGTTTGGGCTCGGATAGGATATCGTAGGTGCCATCGTAACGTTGCTTGGCGGCGTAACCGATGTAGGGCTCACCGATACGTGGTTTGCTATGTGATTCACTGTATGGATTGACTGGCTTGTAAGGTCGGCTGTTGAATGGCATACCCAAAATATCTCCGTCTTGATCGATGAGTCCGAGAAATTGATTGTTATCGTAGTGGACAGATACCACTGAAACGGCCATTAAGCTTGTCGAGATTTTGATTTCGCATTGAAGCTGTGTTGCCATGTGAACTCCGTATGTCCGTGATGGTGTTACATTGTTTTGGCTTTCGGTGACTAGCGACCAACTAGGCCGCTAGTTCATGGGTACTGGAGACGACGGTATTAAGCGGCTATTGGTAAAGCGTAGTTCATCGGTATGTGCTTGATATTGGCCGAAACCAATGCTTTTGCCACGGGAGGACAAACAGAATTACCACAGCGTGCGACCTGTTTGGCTTTGCTGATTTTCTTTCCATTTTGGTCAAATTGAAATTGATAGTCTTTTGGAAAGCCTTGAGCCAAGAAGAGTTCATGGGGCTCTAGCATTCTCATACCGATATCGATCACTCGATAGATAGCACCGTGCATCTTAACCATCACTTCGCCCCGCACGACAACGAGCCCAAAGCGCTCTTTGGTGGTTAACGTGTGAACTGGCGTAGTGATGTCAGTGCCGAAATTAGAACCAAAATACTTAATGAGAAAGCTGTTGACGATCCCTAAGTGATTGCCACCAGCGCTCACTGTATGAGCCGGTTCACTCACTGTATGCCCAAGATTGGTGCCTCTCATCTTAATAACGTGACTGGTAGTAACTGTGTCCACGTCTTGACCAAACAGGCGTTCATATTCAGCGCGTGTCCCTCCCCATCTTTCAGTAGATTGAATCCATTCTTCATAGGTGGGAATAATCGATTTTTCGACGTTCGCTGTCACTAATGCGTTGTGGTCGACGCCTGTGATCGTCGCTAACGGATCATTGATATCGGCACCAGAACATCCTGAAAAATGTTTGGCCATGAACGCTAACAACTCTTGGTTGTTGTCCTTGACCGATGGCGAGTCATTATTTTGCTCATTGGGGAATGCTTGCTCTAAATCTGCTGACACAACAGCAAAATGCCCCCCTTTCACCTGAGCGCAAATGGTTCTTAACGGCTCATCGATTGGCATATTACGTTGACTGCTCGCATTGGCGTGTTCGGTAATGAATGGTCGTTGGTTTTTGTGCTCGACGATAAAAGGCGCATCAGAATCAAAAACGAATTTTTGTAACCCCTTGGCGATACGAGCCATGGTTTTCTCTACCAATGGCTTTTTACGATTGAATATGGATTTTACAGGGATAGTCCAATCAATCACGTCGGCAGCAACCTTTTGTGGGGCTAATTGATTATTGATTGCTGGATCACCGTGACTGACTTCTGGCCATTCAATCGGTTGTCCGTCATTTCTCATGACCATAAACAAACGCTTTCTAATCGTTGGTACGCCGTAGTCACTTGCCACTAGTTCACGGAAATCAACATCGTACTGGAGCCCTTTGAACAGTTTGAGCTTCTGCTTAATGTCGTATTGAATCCCACAAGCAAGTACGCATTCTTTCCACGACGGGTCACGAGGGGATAACCCTACCGTCAGCGCTTTGGTGAAATCTCTGAATGTCTCTCCCTTACGATCAGGATCTGGTCGCCAGTCGCCGTGCTCATCTTGTAATAAGGGACCCCAAGTGCTGAATTCTTTAATTTTCATAATATCGATATTGAGCGGTAAATATTGTCAGTTTGAGTCTTTGAATCTTGTGAGTGTGACCCGAGTTAGTGGAGCGCATCGCTTCAGATGCTAGAGGAACGATAAGTCATTAATTTATCAATTTAGTCGAGTCAGTAGCTATGTTATCCGTTCAATCTGGCGTCTTCATCTAACACCTCTAATGAGTGAATATGCACTTAATCATTAGGTGCAAGAATTAAGATGGAGAGAGATACTGCCAGCTAAGACAGTTATACTCAGAGCTGTGCTGACTGCACGGTTAACTAGGATCTGCCCCAAAGCTTGCTAGAGAGGGAAAAGGGCTTGTAAGAAGTAACGAACAAAGAAAGGTAAGCAGTTATATCTGTTCTGATGAGATATAACTGCTTCTTATGTGAGAGGGTAAGGCTATTTTACTTCGTACCTAAGTAGAACTTCATTATCCAAAACAACGTTTGTTGACCAAATGAAGCTAGCTCCAGCACCACTGAATTTATCAATAAAGTTCATGTAAGATTTCTTGTTATTCACACCAATTTCATCTTCTGAGTATTCAGTCGCTTGCGGCCATGAAACTGCGTCAAAATCTTTTGCCATCCAGTTACTTGGGGTTTCCCAATGAGCTGCATAAGCATTTTCACCGTTATCTGTACCTTGTGTTGTACAGTTCTCCGATAGTCGCTTCCCATCAACTTCACTTAGGCAACTTAAATCATAGATTGGTGCAGTATAAAATGTCTGAGCTTGCCAGTCGGAACCTGTCACTGTGCCGTCACTAAAGCTTGCGATAAAGCCACCATCGCCTGGGTGGAATGCTTTCCCACGGTTATCTTCTGTACCTAAACCTAAGTTTTCTTCCCAATCAATTACTTTTACAGCAATCGTGTATGGCTTATTTACTTTAAACTTTACAATACTAGAGTTAAACGGTGTGAAAGGTACAGTGTCTACTGCTACGAGCTGACCATTAATATATAGCTCGAAATAGTTGTCAGCAAAGATGTAACCAGTGATCTCTTCACCATCTGAATCAATAACAGCCACAGGCACAGAGGCTTCATCCACATCGGCTATGCTTTCGGGTGTGATATTGGCGCACTCTTCATAAAGATCGACCGCTTTTGGCGCAGTTGTGAAATGGTTTTGAGCAGGGACTGTCCATACTTTTCCATCTGCGTCAGCAATTTCACCGATGCCTGCAACACGGCTTCGACCATTCGCACACTCAAAAAGGTCTGCTTCTACTGTTTTTGCAAGACCTTGGGTAATGCTAGCTGATCCTTTGTAATCACTAACTGTTCCAGTTACTGTTAGGTCGGAGGATGGAGAGCAGCCAGCTAACAGTAAGGCGATAGACGAAAGAGCGAACACTTGAGTGTTTGGAGTAATCATAAATAAAAATCCTGAAGAAAATATGAAGCTTAAGTGTAGTTTTAGTCTCAACAAATCACAATGTTGAGCTACATAAGTAATTGGCGCATATATTAAACGATGCACTGTAAATTACAGTAAACGATGTGCAATTTTCAGTAAATGGATTTCTACTCCGAGCTTTCATATCTAGTCGCTCGTAACTCAGAATTGTCCGTGCGACCTGAGGTCGTATGAAGCGTTGTTCACCGCTTAACGAGTGAACCATCTGTATCACCAGATGAACCTACGAGCCTGAATAAAGCAGCGGCTCGGACAATGTAACGAAACTTGGCCGTTGGGCTGAGTGGGAAAAGAATCGTGAGAGGACGTTCCTCCTGAAAACCACAATTCGGGTAAGTGCTAGGTAGTCAGTATGATGAACGTATGTGAATCCATTCAAGGTGCGTTATATGATGAAGCAGCGGAAGTGGTTAATACGCTGTGGCCAAAAGGCAATGAGAGTTGGAAAGAGGTTGGACAGTACTTTTTCGTGGTCGCCGTACTCTCCGCACTATAGTGGGCATCTTATGTGGACTCCCCATTGTCAACAGTAATCGTCAGTAAATCAGAAATAAATGCGCACTTATGTACGAGCTCAACAAGAGCAGCTAACTCAGGCTCTACGATATTTACGCGAGTTAGTAGCAAATCTAAGCTACGAGTTCAAGACTCTCAGATGCCCGCTGCTTTGACTAACTGATTTTCATCCAATTTATGCATTTTACTGTTAAGACAATTTACTAAGATACTAACGGTTCAGCTTTATATTCCGTACCTTGAGTTAAAATAGCAAATGCTGTTCTGACATTTTTATTTGCCAACGCTACCGCAGCACACTTCTTACCTCTACGTTCAATTAAATTTTTTAGCCACTCTTCTTTTTTTGTTTTCGGTGGGCGATTGGCAACCTTGCTTACGATCGACATCGCACCAGTAATCAATTGGCTTCGAAACAGAGTATTTTTAAAACCTCTTCCTATCGAACCGATTTTAGCTATCCCCCCATTTCTTTGTTCGCTGGGGATTGGATAATGGCTTGTGCGATTTTAGGGGGGAGGTGAGGGTCATAGTTCAGTATCTGCACTACTCAGTGTGGTGTACTCATTCTTAAAGCCGTACTGTCAACTGGCTATGGCCGTAGGCGGTTTTGCGGGAGGCAAGAGGTAGGGGTCACATTGCAAATCCTGAACGCAGCCCTGAGTTCTAATCGATCGTGAAAAAGCGATATTTATAGTGGGAACGCATGTGCGGGTAGTGCGACCCCACTATAAATAAATCAATCGCTGTGCTCACAACGCCGTATGTCAAAATACTTCAACACTGCCACTCTTTACTAGACGATGAACGTCAGTTCGGTTTCAGTGATTTTCACTTTAAGATTCTTCCAAGAGTTGTCAGCTAAGGTCTTCTCAATCGTGCCTAAAGGGAGGTGTTCGCCAAAATCGTCGCCACCTGCGATGTCCCTTGAATTATCCCACCACTCATCATCATCCAACTTAGGATCACACCCGTTGGCATATTGAATGTTGTTCTCAAAGTCATTGTTTTTTTGACTGCCAACGGTTTGACCAATGTACAAGCCTTGGTCTTTGGCAAGGAAAAACTGGGTTTTATTGTGCTTCTTACAGAATTGGACAAGTTCTTCCACTTGCTGACGAGTAAAGATTGCGATTCCCATAATGAGTTCCTTTTTTTGTGGATGTCCTATCAAACTACGCGAGCAAATTGGGGGGAGCAAATCAGCACCAGGCGGAAACGGGGGGAGAAATGAACCGAGCAGAAATTATGTGGGGAAACAGTTGGCACCATAAATAGCCTTATTCATTCGTATTGCCATTAAATCAACTTCGTTAATTATCTCTCCCCCGTTTCATTCACTATCCATTGTCATGATTGCCCTGCCAGCCAGTTCGGGGGGAGTGGCATTCAGCTCTCCCTATGATGGGCCATACCTTATGTACCCACATCACTTGGAGATTGACGATGATTAACTCTATCCAAACCGATATCCAAAAGTTCGCTGAAACAAGCAGCATGGAACTCTATCTCTCACTGGCATTATCGACTAGCCATCTTACGAAAGATGACTCCGAACGCTTGAGCGTTTTGGTTCAACAACACAGTAACACCCACACACACGTTCTAGAGCGAGAGTATGGCTACTTTATTAAGCTGCAAGCCGCTGACCCCGATGACTCAATGAGCAGTGAAGGTCTAACCCTCAATACGATGGATGGTATGAGTGACACATTTAATCAAATCATGGCTTGGGCAACGTCCAACCACATCGGCTTAATTGAATTCGACCGAGACGCCAATCAAATCCCTTTGTTTGAGACTTTCGATTGGTAACTGCGGGTACGTTTAACCGCTTGTTCACTGCCAATTCGTTTCATTCCACATCCAGTATCACAACCAACACTAAGGTGATGACCATGACAGACACAATTCAAATGCAAGATATCGACGCGACTCCACAGACCCAAGATCTATTAACGCTCGGTGAGCTTAAGGAATTCATCGACCAGTCACTGGCGAACGGGAGTACAGAGGAATCCATTGTTTACAACACTGGCATTCAGGTGTTTCAGTGAGGCTCAATGACGCTGGTGGTCTGTGTCTCGACGAATACGGGTATGAGCCCGAATAAAGCCGAGGTGATTTATGAGCATTATTTTGTTTAGCAGCATTAGTCATGGGGTCTTGCGTACCTCATTGTCGAAACAGAGCTACCGAAGTCGTGCAATTTACATGAGCATCGATGGCAAGCCACCTCGGTTTGTCATCAATCACAACGTGTCGTTGGACAACGGTCATGTCATCCCTATCGATAACCTTGAAGCTGTGAAGCGAATGACTCAACAGTTAGTCGAGACACAAGGGAGGTTCTTCGCGATACATGGCCAGTTCGATGATCCGTTTGCACTGTTAGCGTATATGGATAAGTACCAACTTAGTTTCTCTGAAGATTCCAGACACCTCAAGGTGTCGGTGTCGAGTGAAGGGTTTACCGACATTCGTGGCAACTTAGAGCAGCAGTCTTGTGCATTCAGTTTTCGTTTTTATTGCGATGATGCGCTTGGAGAGTGGCTAGACATGGCGCTGTGCGTTGACCCAAATACGATGAAATATTGGGAGAGAACCGCATGAGTAAGGATCTGAAGAAGCAATTGAATAATGTCATTGAAAGTATGCGGTATCAATTTGGGACCCATTCATTTCTCGATATGTTCATCGACTATTGGTGTTTCTTACATACCGAGATGTACCCACCGAGCGAGACGGTTATTGAACAGTTGTCCGTCCCTGATATCCAGAAGGATTGTCAGCTGATGACGCACTTGATATGCAAGTTGGCCATAGAAGAAGGCGAGACGGATGTTCTTGGGGACTTGTTATCCAAATACTCCAGCTTGGCGCACACCAACGATTTTTTCCCAACACCAATCGCGCTGGCAAAGCTCTTAGCTGGCTTGAATCGCGCAGGTATGAATGAAGATAGTGGGGCAATATCGTTATATGAACCTTGTGTGGGTTCTGGGGCTGTCACCCTGTCGTTCATCGAAAATGAATACTTTGATCACCTCGATAAATCGAGCCCTTTGGACCACTTAACGGTGTGTGTCGAAGAGATATCTGAACTGTTATGCAAGGCATTTTTAATTCAATTGCTTTTGAAGTTACAGCATCTTGAGTATGTAGGGGGAAAACCTGCGCTTCCGGCCAGCGTCGTCATTCAGCAGATCGATGTCATTTCAAGAAAACAAAGAAAGGTCTGTTTTAATATGGAATCACCGGAGGGTTAGAAAGAAACCATGTATATGACATGAAATCGGGTAGGGACAGGCAAAGAAAAAGCCCAAATATCGGTGAGATGTTTGGGCTTTTACGCGTTCAGTTAATGCAGCGTGACCAATTGGTTAGATTCCGTTGGCGCGTATTTCATTAACCAATTTTTATAAATGAAGTAAGAAGAAACGGTCGACACATATTCGTCGTTCTTTGACGCCCATTCTTGATACGTTAAGTTTAAAGAAGCGGTTTTCTTTGCCGCACAATACTCTGCTTTCAAAAAGGATTTCAACGACTCAAAACTGAAATCGAGGATCTGATAATGTTCCAAAAACATAATGATGTTTTCATCAAATGTTTCAAATGGATTCGATGTGGTGTTTAACTCGTGCGTATGATGTAGTTGCATAATATTAACTTAGTATTCTTATCTTTAGTTAAACCAAACTTTCGAATGGCTATAAATGTTTAGGAAATGCGTAGACGTACACTCCTTTACTTTTGATATATCTACTGTTTGCAACGTTTGACGTAGTTAGTTTTTTCTTTTCTTAAAACCTTCGGTAAAACAAGGCTTTAAAACAACCACATTCGCTATAAAAATGTGAGTGCTCTTATTAATATTTTTGTTATCAAATTATAGCATTTTTTAGTTTTTGGACTTGTTGCTACTGTCGTACAGTGTCCGTCCATGTAAAACAGTATGCAGATGAGTGTGGTACAATATGTCAATTAACGGAAAGAATTTTAAGACTTAGTATAAAATTTTGAATAAAGGTAACAATATACTAAACCATTAAAGTTTCCGTTAACTCGAAACAAAACCATTCTATCAATTATTAACGCCTTGCTAAGTGGCAAATGATAATGCACTCAATTGCATTAATATCTGTTTACCAAGATCCCCTGAATTCTTCAACAAAATTTGGTATGTTTTGGATTGATTCTCATAATGGAGACTTTATTACATTTTCATTTGGAATCTTCATTCAAGTAAATTGTGCAACGGTGAAATCTAATGAGTCATGTTTCATGGCTTTTTGACTTGAACGGGTTTCTATTTTACCCCCCGTTTACCCACTGAACCCTTTTGAACTATCGGACGATTCAACTATCGGGGGGATACGAAGAAACGGACTTACATAATACTCCCATCCCCACAATGAGAGAGATGATTATGGAACGTTTAAATGTTATGGATTCAGTTGTAGCATCATTAAAAGACGGTGAGGCAACGTTCATTATGACGGCAAGCCCAAAGGGTGAAGAGTATGTGTACTCCGTTGGCGTGTCGGTCAGTACAGATAACGCATTCGAGATCGCCATTACCGGCTTAAGTCCAGAACAAATGCACTTCTTCGGAAACCATTTTGCTCAACACATCAAAGAACGCGTGATTGAGTTAGATGAACCTATCACTTATGTTGAAGAGGTATTCAATGTGCCGGTTGCATTGGTTAAAGTATCTCAAGAGCATATGCATGATGGTACGTTCACCGTTGCTGAAACCACGCTGGACATGACCGACAAGCAAATTCCGATGTTTCAACTGGTTTTACCCGACCCAAATGGCCGCTTTCCGTGGCAAGAGCACGTCGACTCAAAATGGAAAAAGTATCAAAGCATCTTCTTTGATGTGCAACAGATCGAAAACTTATACAACTAGATAGAAGAACATCCATTTCTCCATATTACGACTGTTATTTGACCAAGGATGGACAATTTCAACCCATGAATAGCTATGTATTTCCATGCAGTAAACGGGCGGGATCTTACTTTATTCAGATCCCGACTGTTTGGTCTGAAAAGGCCACTGACAGTGAGTATTTCTCTACCTCTCGTTATCAATCCCCTAAAGCCAGTGCAGAAACATACGTTAAAGCGCAACTCGCGTATATTTATGGAGACATGCGAGCTGCATTAATTCTCGCGTACCCACGATGGGTAAAGAAGCTTAAGTATGGGTGCCAAGTGTCAGTGAGAGAAACACAACGAGTCAGTAGAGGAAAGCCATACCCAGTATTCGACGTATCTTGGACTGAGTTTACATCTGATGAATTTGGAGTAAGGACGTCGAAGCGGAAGAGAACATCACGGTCTTATAATGTCGAGAATAAAGCAGAAGTTGCACACAACGTAACTTTATTTGTGGCCAGTCTTCGCGCAGAGACAACGGCCAGTGTCCTACACCACTCGGCTCTGAACTTTGAATACGACCTGAGTGAGTTAACGCGCTCTTAGATTAACGAAGATAGGGGATGGGTATTTACATGCGCTGACGATGAACAGTCTCATCAGATCATGGTTATTGCTCATCTCGGTTATCGTCTACGCAAAAGAACCCTGCTCTTAACTGCGAACACGCTTCCAAGAAAGATTCTGTCTCTTGTCGACTGACATTGTAATCCAGTCTATGGAGTGCCTTGAAGTGGATCTCGCTAATCACATCACAATGCTTAAGAACCCAATCGGGTAACTTGTATTTAATCGAACGCTTCATCGTACTAATACCACCACCCTTTGCGCCGAGTTCTTTCATGCGACTTTCTAGGTATTTACCTTCTGCAACAATCGCAAGAATCCGATCATTGAGTGTGTCAATTGGGTACTCAGGCGGTGAGGCATTCGGCTGGTGGTTTGATGATTGGCACTGAGCGCTACATAAAAGCTCATCTTCTGCTTGGCCTTCTAAATAGCGCGGCAGCTCCACTTCAGGAGAAAAATCCACGATTTGCTTATGATGCTCAGTTAAGTCACCGCTAATGATCCCTCTTGACGCATAGAGGTGCGTCAATTTATCCGCTACCTTCTTGCAGCATTCAGCGTCAAATTTATTGGTTTCATGCTCAGAACATGACATTTTGTGGAAAATCGCATTTACTTCGTCGCGAACATCATTACCGTTAGGTGTAGGAAGCAGATGCGTCAAATTGAGTTCATCAGTGCTTGCTTTGTTGTCACGTCCCTGTTTTTTGTTACTCATAAGCCACCTAACTGCAATAAGATTGGAGTGATAATTTTCTAATAGTTTTGAATATAGTAATTAAGGGATCTGCTATTGGCAAATAGGCATCTTTAATAAACGTCTTACCGGATTATATGCATAATCCCGTGTAATTAAAGGGCTTGCAGCTATCTAACGAGTGAGTGCTTTTGTTTATAGAGATATCAATGGCTTAAGCAATTGCTCTAGCCAAGTTGATGATTTCATTGACTCAAATCATTCGTTGTTTTGAATCCGGTCACATTTATTGGCACAAGATCAATCTTTGTAGCATTTGCCATTGCGAATAAAAGAAACACAACATACATCACACCCTTCGATTACGTGCTTGTTGGTACTCCACGAACTGAAACGCATCCAGTATATGAAGATACTTCAGTTACCCTGCTCAAATATTACTCAACAATAACATTTTATGTTATCGCATACAGGGGTAGGCTCCTTTGCCATCACTCCACCACCTGCGTGAATATTGTCTTTGAACGACATTGAAAGCACGCTCTTCGCAATCATGTCATCCATTTCACTTGATATTCAGGGAGAGTGACATCACAGAAGCAATCCTGATGTCACTTTCCCTGACAAGTGCCAGCTCTTAACCAGCATGACGTCTATTTCAATTCCAGCTCGGTATCTGCACGCAGCTTGATGGCGGTTTTAACCAGAACTTCTGCCCAAAAGTCCGAGCTCAGAATCTTCATCATGCTGAATTTAGCTTTGGTGTAGTTCTGTATGTCCGTGACTTTGTATTCATCTCTTAGTCCTTCACGGATCTCGAAATGCGTTTTCACTTCGTCTGCAAAGCCTATATCGACAGCTTCAGCCCCGGTCCAGATGTAACCGGTAAAGATGTCCGGGTTATCCGTCATCAATTTCTCGCCTCTACCTTCAATCAAGGCATCTTTAAATTCTTCGAACAGCGGCTGGAGGACATGCGTCTCAATGTGCTTTGTTGCTTCTGGGTTTTCAGGTAAAAATGGGTCCAAAAGCGCTTTGTTTCTACCCGCCGTGTACGTTCGTCTTTGAACTTGAACTTGTTCAATGAGTTTGTCGAACCCCCATGTATCCATTCGTACCCCGACACTGCCAATCAATGAATTTCTATGTGCATACACCTTGTCAGCGGAAGAGCTGATGTATAAACAAGCCGACGCACACATTTCACCTATCGAAAAATAGACCGGCTTATTGGTAGTTTCTCTCATGGACATTAAAGTCCTATGTAATATCTCGGCCTGCACTGGGCTGCCACCTGGTGAGTTCGCTTCAATCAAAATGGCATGAGCCAATGGATCTTTCATGGCTTTTCTTATGCTTTCTGACAGGATAGTTCCATCAGCTGTCGGACTGCCTCTCTCTACGGCTCCCTCCAGTTGTATGAGCGCTATGTGCGGAACCGGCATGTTGAAATAGTGACTTCGGTATATGGTTTGACCGACCGCGAACAACACACCAAAAACAATGAAACCAACCTTAATCCGATTTAGGTTGTGAATAGACCGGTATCGCTGCGTAAACTCTTTGAGGTTTTCTCTCAATGACTTTGGTTCTTGATTCTTCTTTTTAAATATCCGCATGTTATTGATTACCTATGTCTGTTTAAAAGCGTTGGAATTCACGCATGATCGTGGTGGTTAATAGGATGCATAAACCAATGAAAAATAGGGGTAAATATCGCCAGAATCCGCCATCAATGATGGGGACAACAAGGAAGACCCATAGTGAAAAGAGAATGATGAATATCATGCGAAAGGCCATTGCCGCTATTTTCACGTTGTGCTGTGTAAAGGCGTAGATTCGCTTACGATATTCGTAGTAAGAATCACTCATGAACGCGAAGATAAGCACCCCGCCTAAAAGAAGCCATTCCATGAGTACGTTCAGTCGAAGTATGCTGCGATACCACCACATCTTTGTGTTATCCACCAGCCGCTCTGATATGCCTGCAATAAAGACCCCGGACCCATTTGTTTTTTCAGGTTTGATATAAAATCTATCAATGACATTGGAGATGCCCGTATCGACCATCGTCGTCTGGTATTGACCGTTTACACGGTCGAACACTATTTCTGATTGCTCTTCGGTCATTGTCGACTGAACAATGGACACCTCATCGATGACGTCGGCTCTAAATTGCTCCGCTGACATACCAAACCAGCAATACAACAAAGAAAAGAACCAGATCATAAACCCCAGTCTTACCCACGGGTTTAGTATCGAGACACCATCACCGAGTAGGGCTTTGTTACCTTCGTCGATAAAAGATTGGGTATCATGCGCCATGAGCAGCCTCCAATATCTTTTCAGGTTTGAGTAACAGGTCTAACAAATTCACCGAGCGAGGATCTTCGAAGGCGTAGGGTGCGATACCCATTGTATTGAGTTCAGGACGACCGAAGAGTTGAGGGAGCAGTAACAGGCTCAGTTGGCGACAATGTTTCTCGCTCTCTGAGGTTAGTTTTCTGTCAATGACTTCCATGCAACATACGCGGCTGGACGTAGCAAAGTCTGAAAATGAACAGCGAATCGGGTCCCAGATTAGGTCGCAGCCTGCCTTTGTGTCTTCTGATGTGACCATGACTTTGAACAGTTCTGAGGTTCGGTCAAACACTTTCAAAAAGATGTGCTTGAAGGCGACTTCCTTGCCGTGTGTTTCATAATGCTCATCCCATGTATCGGCCATCTCTCGCAATACCACGTCAAGTAAGAGTTCTTCTTCTCCTTCATTGAAAGAAGCTGGCACAACGTCACCGAATAACCTCACTACTCGCATTTGAACCTCACCAAGAGACGGCCAAATAAACGCTTGATAATTCAATCGCTCGCTCAACTCTTTATCGATCGTTCGATTCAGATAAACGCTGGCAGTAATTTTTTTGAATTTGGTCGATACTTTCATAATATTTCCTTAACGTGGCTCTACAGGCAGGCGGAGTAGGGTTTTATTTCCATTTGAGAAGCTGCATATAGCTTGCAAATTGGGTAAGGCCGATACCATGAACGGTGGAAATAAACTGCGCTCTTCTGATGACTCACGTACACCAGAACCTGAATTGAATGAAGAGACGGAATCTTGTGTTGAGGCGCTGTTTGAAATCATCTTTTGATGCTTTCTTAGATCGGCAGCCCCCATCTTTTCTGATACATATTCACGAGTTACTTTGCCTTCACATCGCATGGCGATGGTATTGGCACACAGCTCGGTTATCCTATCGGCGGTCGCTTGCGAGGTTTTTTCTACGATGTCGGGCATGGACTGGGTACTTAAGTACAGTTCGTATTTGGATTGACGACCGACGGCGAGTAAATTCAGGATTGGATCATTAAGCGCGTTATGGGCTTCATCAACCATAAAGCAAACCTCTGGCTCTTCTCCTGTACCAAAGTTATAACGTTCAGCTGACGATGCCGCTGCAGCTGCCGACACAAGCTTCGATAAGGTGCCTGAAATCACTGGGTCTGTTAAACCGTCTGTGGCGCAGTACAGCACTCCACCTGTGTTTGATAACTCGCGTAAATTGACGACGTTCGGTTGGTTGTCCGACAAATTATTTAAATCAGGGGACAACAAAGTATCTAGAGGCGCCGAACAAAGTTGTTCCAGAATTGCATTCAATGAGCCAGTTTTGGTGCTCACTTCAGATGACTTTTTATGGAAGGCGTCAATGATCCCTGAAAGTTGAGAGCAAGGTTTGTCTTTGGCCATGACATCGGAATAATACATGATCATATTTTCAAGCCAGTCTTGCGAGCCCATGGCCTTGATGCGACCGTTCATTTGGGCTTTCCAGTCCACACCTATTTCTTGACTGAAGTACGTTTCACACGTTTTCTCTACCAGACGAACTAGACCTTCACGCAGGTAGTAATGAAGGGTACGAAGTGTGAGTCGTTCACCGATGTATTCCGCTGCCTGAGTAATTTGGTTTACACGTTCCCAACAGAATTGTTTAAATACTTCCCCAGAAGAGCCGCCCGTTGGAATACATTCAACGACACGGGTTGCCAGTTCCGATGTTCGGTTATAGTTGGCTAGGCAATCAACAACGACAGACTCTGATGGCCGTGCGGGGGCAAAATAGTAGAACTGGTCCCCTTTACCCTGACGAACCATCTCTGCTTTCAACCCATTTCGCATTTCCGGCGTATTTTTTGGGTCGATGATGATGAGCAAGCATTTTCGCTTTGACCACAGTTTGTTTAATGCGATTAACTTTAACAACGTTGTTTTGCCAGAGCCCGGAACGCCGTAGATGATTGTGTGTGCGCGGCCTACATCATAATGCACAGTCACAGCTTTCTCGTTGCCCAAGGCCATGAGGAATGGCTCCCCACCTAATGCTTCGTTCAGATCAGGGTTATAGGGGATAAACTTCCTTAAATATAAAGGCACTTTTTGGTCGCGGCGTGCAGAAGGGAGGGCGTTGATTTTATACATATTGATGGCGTGCTCAGGCCCCCAATTAAAGCCGGTCCCTAAGTACATGCGGTCTTTGTATTTTTCTGCCTTCTTTCGAGTGTCTTCCAAAGACTCTATATCCAGTTTGTTTGAACACAATCGAGCTTGCATCTTTAGAATTGGCCATGCTTCAGAAGATCGTTTTGCGGCCATGACAAAGCTGGTGGCCATACCTAGGCCTGTCAGCATCACCGTATCGGGAGCCGGTGTCTCAGTGAATAGGTTGTACAATGCTTGATATCCACCAGCGACACTGAAAAAAGCACCCGAAGCCAGCCATGCGCGAGCTTGTTGTATCTCAAACACTTCACGGAAGTAGTCTTGAATATCGTCATACAGGGGTTTTGTCTTTGACTTAAACATCAGAAGCGACTCCATTAGCAATTAAGTTCAATTCTTTGGCGAGGTTTGAATCTAAAATTAACTTCTCTTGCTCGCTGTTAATGGTGAGCTTTCCTGCAAAGAAATCGAGGTTATCCATACGCTCCGGCCTACCATAGTCATTGAAATTTTTAATTTGATCTAAGAACAGCTTTTCGCCCACACCGAACAGCTCTGCGAAGGCTTTGACGCAACTGCTGTCCAACTTGATGTGCTCTGTCGCGTCAATGCCCAATACTTTCCCTGGCTCTATGTCATCTCCGAAGCGGTCAAAAAAGGCCATTGTATTCATTTCCATGTTGGTCATCTCTACAAGACAAAGAACCCACGTTTTGTGCGCGTAGATCGCATTTCTTGAGCTGTAGCTGACAATGGAATCACCATCGGTCCTACCATTGGATAGCGCCCATGCCATCACATAACACAAGGTTCTTAGGTCTTTATCAGACACATTTTTTAAAGCGGAAGCTCTTTGCGGTGCTTTCTGTGTTTGGGACTTACGCCCTTTAGCTGCGGTGGCTAGAGGTTTGGACGACGGTGCCTGAACCGGTTTGTCGTCAGCTGCGTTGATGTTCATGCCATCCCATACACTAGGTGCCGCATTGTTTTCTTCCACCGACTGATTTGTTTCATTTTCGAACACGATTGTTGGCCCCCTTGTCTTTGACGGTGAGTTTGCCTTTGTGGTGTTCGTCTTAGTCGCTGCTTTTTTCGTTGCTGGCGTTTTCGTTGCTGGCGTTTTCGTTGCTGGCTTTTTCGTTGCTTGTGGTTTGGGTGCTGGTTTCTGCGCAGGTACGTTGTTTTGAGCAGGTGTCGCTGTTGCTGGCTTCCCATCGTTGCTCGTGTTGGCCGGTGCTGGTGCATTGATCTGCTGCGGGGTCGTTGTCGGTGATTGATTTTCAGCAGCTTGCATGAGTTCTTCAGGTGGTTTTGGTAGCCCCGGCAAATTCAACGAACGAGCCTTATTACGATTCACTTGGGAGCCTTGCTCTGGGTCCAAGTTATAAAGGGTCTGAAATGGGTTATCTTTTGGCTCGGTATAATCCAAGCTGCCTTTGGCGTCGATTGTTAAGCGTTCGCCCATGCTAGAAAATTCGATGTAACAGTCTTTAAGGTTAGGTGGGCGTAATTCACCTTCGAAGACCAAATCTGGATAACTGATACGAACGATATCAACTTGTCGCATCTTCCCTTGCTTCGCTGTAAATGTGAGCCTCACAAAGTCTGACTCTTCGTGCATCGGCTCCACAATACCTAGCTCTTCCATCTCCTGAATCACGATACCAATGTTGGATTCAATTCTGGCTAGGTGACCCGAGTTGCTAGAATTGGCGTTCATGTGGCTGATGATGTCTTGCACGCCATTTCGGTAATCGAGATATACCTCCCCATCAATGACATACATGCGAGCACCGATTTCATTGACTTTGTTCCAACGGTTTTTTCGTAAATCACGGATGGCCGAGATAATGCCGTGACTCTTACCGGCTTTACGCTGTCCGATGAGTTTGTGGAATTGGGTTCTACGATCTCGTTCGGCACTGAGCGCATCGGCACGGCGCAATGGTTTCTCGATATACCCTTCCTTACGGGCATAATTCTGCAGCGCGTCAATGATTGGTCCTGAAAGGTTATCGTTAGATTGATATAACCAGCGCTTTGCTGTGTCACTCAGAACTCTGTCTAATAACAGCACTGACAGCTTCTCATGGTAATGATTAGCACGGCGTGGATTCCAGCTAACGGTGTAGCGGTCAATACCGTATCTTTCACTGAATTCGTAAATGGTTTCAATTTGTGGGTTCCAGGTAGTATCCAGCTCTTTCCCCGAAACCCTCATGTCAGAAATGACTTTCCCTGCATCATGCAACAAACCTGTTAACCATGCGGCAAAGCGCCATCGCGGTTCTCGTAGCATCTCCTCATCTTGGAATCCGATAGCCAAAGGCCGAGAGCCCTTCGACATTCTTAAGGTCATTAAGGCAACATCTAATGAATGACGAAGTAGGCCGCCAACTTCATTGTGATGATGGTACTCACTAGCAGGCAGTAGGTGGAAAAATGAAATCACAGAACGGATCGCGTGCATGTACGTGTTCATAAAGCATGGCGTCAGGTTTTTATCTGTACCTTCGAGCATGCCTACGGCAAGGAAGGTTTCCTTAATAATGCCTCTATAAGCGAATAAAATGTCCCCCTCCGTTAAGACAGGGACACCATCTGGCGTCGGCGGGTATTTGATCATGCTTGCGACTTCTTTCTGCAAGCGTGTGATCTCCTGCTGCTGCTTCAAAATAGTTTCACTGGCGAACTCCTCATGCAGCTCACCAGTTTTCAAGCGCAATTTCTCTTTTACGATAATTGCACTTTGAGTTAATTTTGATCTGACGCCATCAAACATTCGCATTAAGCTGATTCCTGTAGTGACTCATCGGATTTTTGAGTTATTACGGTTTGAATTTCTTCCGCACTCAGTGGGTCTTCGTCTTCGCCTAATATCTCAGCGCCACCAGCATGAATATCCACCGGTTCTGCTTCTTGCTCAGTTTCAGCTTCATTCAATGGAGCCGACACGTTATCTGGCTGCTCATCGGTGACCTCTTCAACCACCTCTACTGGTTTCAACTTTTGATTGATTTGTTGATTAACGCGTTGGTGTGTTGTGCCGCGACCAGTGTCTAGCGAGCGAAGTTGGTTGGTAATACGGAACACGTCGTTAGAGAAGCGCGACATCGTAGAAGCGAGTTTGATTTTCGCGTACTTGTAACGTTCTTCGTCGACATCGCCTACCATCCAAAGTACTTCCATGACCGCCATCGAGTTGTCGAACTTTCGAATGACCTGCAACACACGTTGGAAGACAGGGTGGGTCACATCGATGACGACTTTGTGGTTATCTGGTACTTCGATTTCAGGAAAAGGTACATTGCGATTTTGTTTGCGGTATTTACGCTTCACTGCATCAGCCTGTCTTGCAAACTCACCTTGACCTTCTTCCAAATGTTCAAAGTTGGTTTCAAAGATAGACACTACCGCATCACGGTTTTCATCGTTGTCTTCGGTGGACTCGTACAGCGTCGCAATTCGTTGTGTTGCGCCAACCAATTGACCGCCTTTTTGACCTAAGTAGCGGTACATTGTCTCGCTTCGACACACGATTGAAACGGGGATGTGGCGTCGCATTTGCTTAAATTCAGCCATGGTGATTCTCCTTAGAGATTGATGAGTTCTGGGTAATGGTCAGCGATGACCTTTTCTAGCTCGCCTATTTTT
The DNA here is from genome assembly GCF_041467595.1 of Vibrio sp. 10N.247.311.13. Taxonomy (NCBI): domain Bacteria; kingdom Pseudomonadati; phylum Pseudomonadota; class Gammaproteobacteria; order Vibrionales; family Vibrionaceae; genus Vibrio; species Vibrio sp. 10N.247.311.13. The sequence goes on from NZ_JBFSUX010000010.1 coordinate 68,489, forward strand.
CGGTTGTATTCCCTGCTTAGTGGGAGCCCTCTATCTGCAATGAAAATGCTGAGTAATACGCGTCGTTCCTCTCGAAGCGTTTTATAGCGCTCCCTTAATCCGAGGTAACGTCGTGTGGGTGGACTGATGATTTTCTTAAATGCTAGGAACAGCTTTAATTCCCAATCCCTCATGTATTTTTTACATTGTGATTTGGAAAAAGGGTGGGTCAGCACTTTGTAGGGAATCTTGTTCTCTGACTTGTTCTCGTACTTCGTCGCGAACTTAGGAATTTCATAGTATTTCTCTGAATTCGGAATCTTCTTATCGGGATCAAAGTGATACGCCTTCTTTTTTGTTGTTTTGTTTAAGCGGCTCATGTCACGCATTCGAAGTTCAAAACACATCACCATCTCCCAACCGTCTCTGTCTTTGGTGTAATACTTAGTCCCAATCAGTACATGGCCTGTATTGGCGAACGTGCTTCTACGGTTGTAAGAATTGTCTTTGATAATTACATGGTTCTGTTCGAGCTGAGGTTTTCGGTAATACTTGTCAGCCAAGTCTTCCATTTCGGCTATAAGTTCACCGGCTTCGGCATAGACCGCCTTCAGTTCCATTGCATTACGTTTTAGGTTCTTGGTGATCAAACCCAATTTTAAATCTGCATGGATATCGTCTTTTTTAACCTGAACATCAGCCTCAATGTCCTCAGTAAGAACATCAAGTTCGTCTGTTTGAACGTCAAGGACATCCGCCTGTTCATGCATAAACCCTGTCTCCTTCCCAAATGGGGTATTGGTTGATACTGCATGAAATAAATCGACGTTTTTTCAAATAAGGGACGAATTTTCGCTAATAGATTTCAGAATTGCTTTCCGAATAGGGCAGGTCTGCGGGTGTTTACGTTGGTATGAACAATGGTTCAATCATGAAAGTCGTATCCACGAATTTGAATTTGTTCAGCCTAACACTTTGTCTCGCTATGACAGGGAAGGGGTACTAGACATGACCAGCGTTCGTGGAATTCAGCTGGTGACCAACGATTCGAGCTCGTGCAGTCGCTCAACTCAATTTCTCTGAATGACATTGGAACTAATGACTTTCCACCAGCTCCTCGGCTGGGAACCGGCGGATGACCAGCACCCAAGAATTTCTTCCGGCGCAGATGTCGATTCCCATGTCTTGCACTGACACGGGATGATGTGTCCCGGCACCAGCGCCGGTTTATCACCCGAGAACCTGCTGGTCACGAGTATCACCTGGGCCTCGCTGGTATGAAAATTATCAAACTCAATGTCATTGCCTGACACTGAATGCAATAAACCTGGCACCAGCTCCTCGGCTGGCCAGCGCCCTGGTGTTCGCTCCGGCGTAGATTTCGATTCCCACATCTTTGAATGACATTTCAGTTGCGAGCCAGCCACCAGCGCTCAGTTTTCTGCTGGTCATCAGGACCTCGACGTTATCTACCTCTTGGACAGGCACTGGGAGATGAACATTTCTGGGCCGAATGTACTCTTAGGCTTTTTAATCAGGCAATGACTAGCAATGGTGTCCGTGGCTTAAGAATTGTCAGTATGTATTCAGTAAGCTCAAATAGAAATTAATGGTCGGTAAGTAAACTTCCATCTTAAGCACAACCCCAACATTTTAGCCTGACTGTCGGTATTCTGATCAGGCAAGAGCGTCGGTTTTTCACCCGAGAACCTGCTGGTCACCAGGCGATGCTAGTAGCAAAAACTGAAATTCAATGTCATTGCCTGACACGGGATGATGTGACGCAGCACCAGCGCCGGTCTTCAGTTGACCCTGGCGGATGACCAGTACCCAGGTTCTTGCTCGGCGTAGGTAACGATTCCCATGTCTTGCAGTGACACGGGATGATGTGACGCGGCACCAGCGTCGGTCTTTCACCCGAGAACCTGCTGGTCACAAGTATCTCCGGGGCTCGCTGATAAAAAAAACTGAAACTCAATGTCATTGCTCGACACTGAATGCAGTAAACCCGGCACCAGCTCCTCGGCTGGGACCCGGCGACTGGCCATTACCCCGGAGCTCGCTCCGGCGTGGGTATTAATACCCCATGTCTCGCACTGGCACTGGGAGATGAACACTCATAGGCTTTGGTGAACGAACGGACCTTTTGCTCGGGCAGTGCGGCGCCAATTAGCTTAGGGCCTAAAACAGTCGGGCTATTCAAACTAATCAAAATCAACACGAATGACTTAAAGCTCGACCAAATCTCAAGCCTATTGAATCAACTTGGTACGACGGATTGTTAATACCAAGCTCAATATCTCTGACCGACACGGGATGTTATGACCCGGCACCGGCTCCTCGGCTGGGAACCGGGCGATGGGACTCGGCGGATGACCAGTACCCAGGCGCTCGCTCTGGCGTAGGTAACGATTCCCATGTCTTGCACTGACACGGGATGATGTGACCCGGCACCAGCTCCTCGGCTGGGAACCGGCCGATGACTAGTACCCAGGCGCTCGCTCCGGCGTAAGTATCATTTCCCCATGTCTCGCACTGACACGGGATGTTATGACGCAGCACCAGCGTCGGTTTATCACCCGATTACCTGCTGGAGATGAATGCACGGACCGGGGCTCGCTGGTAACTAATATCCAAGTTCAATATCTCTGACCGACACTGGACGTTATGACCTGCCACCAGCTCCCTGCCTTGGAACCGGCCGATGACTAGTACCCAGGCGCTCGCTCTGGCGTGGGAATTAATCCCGCATGTCTCGCACTGACACGGGATGGCATGACGCGGCACCAGCGCCGGTCTTTTAACCGAGAATCCGCTGGTCATCGTGAGTTGAGAATCCGTCAAAGACAATTGGCTTGAACACCATTTTCTAGATTGTTTAGTAATTAATTCATATTCATTGTCACCCCGAGAAATTGAACCGTCTCGGGCAACGACTCAATCTTGGGTAGTACCGTTCGGCTTGAGATGATTTTTGGATATTTATATTTATTTTTTTGTTTTTAAGAAGGGCTGTACCGCTCAGGATTCCATTTCAATGTCTTGGTTAGACTCTTTACGGTTAGCCAGTGGTCATTGATTCACTCTCGGGCAGGGTCGAATCATATTCATGGGATGTCACGGTCGATGATTGATGCTCGGGCAGGGTCAATTCTGATTCTTAGGATGTCACGGTCGATGATTGATGCTCGGGCAGGGTCAATTCTGATTCTTAGGATGTCACGGTCGATGATTGATGCTCGGGCAGGGTCA
>NZ_JBFSUX010000010.1:71817-119467 GCF_041467595.1 Vibrio sp. 10N.247.311.13
AGATGCTCGGGCAGGGTCGATTCTGATTCTTAGGGTGTCACGGTCGATGATTGATGCTCGGGCAGGGTCGATTCTGATTCTTAGGGTGTCACTGTCGATGAAAGATGCTCGGGCAGGGTCAATTCTGATTCTTAGGGTGTCACGGTCAATGAAAGATGCTCGGGCAGGGTCAATTCTGATTCTTAGGGTGTCACTGTCAATGATTCACTCTCGGGCAGGGTCGAATTCAATTCTTAGGGTGTCACGGTCAATGATTAACTCTCGGGCAGGGTCTTTTCTAAATTGCCATGCGCCAGCGACCTCTCCCTTGGCGGGAGCCTTTTTTTTAGCTCCCCCTTTATAATACTACTATACGGAGGGTGGTACACCACCACTAATATATGACGAAAGGCTGAATTTTCGTGTGAATTTTCGTTGTCACCAGTCACTTTTTCGTCTTTTTGATACCACCCCATGTATATGTAGGAGATATGTCCACCACACTCATAAAATCCTCATTTTCAAATTCCCTACATATATTGAGGGGGGTGTCAGACATCTCATTTATTAGCAGGTGCTAATGTTTTGGTGGTTCAATTTTAGTCGAATTTTGATACCACCATTGATATATGTAGGGACAGTGATGCCAAATTCTGAAACGAACTGTCGTTTCATGGTGGTTGATTAGCAGTGATGATCAGAACTAGATTACTTTCGTTAAGGCGCGTCATTGAAAATAAGGATTAACAATACCGCTCAAAATGTGTATGTCGGTTGATGGACGTTCTTTTGAGTAACGATTTTCGATTTCTGGCTAATTGCTTTCAAGAACGCGCAAATCTTCCCATACAATTCCCAATCCCACCAAAATAGAAACGATGTTATGCAATTTTTTTCAATTGTTTCTGCAAATGTCATTTCTTAACCGATTTATTACGGTGTTTATCAATATTTCCCAAGCATCTCGATTTTCCTCATACGCAATACAATTTTATTCGATTCATGCACGATATTTTTCAACAGCTAACAATAAACATGAAAAATACCCTCACTAATTGCTAAACCATCATCAATTTTTGTGTATCACTAGGTTTGACATCAAGACAAATGATCGGAGTGATTGATTATGAACAAACAACTGGAAGTTGCAGCGATAGATGTAGGCTTTGGAACCACCTGCGTTGCATCTGAAATAACAGGCGATCACTGTTATTACCATTGCTTCCCATCAAGAGCTGTAAAGGTGAATCCTACAGAGCTGAAGCGACTGGAATCGTTTGGCACAACTCAGCGAAATACGGTTTTAGTGAACATTGACGGAAGTAGTTATGAAGTGGGGCCGGGAGTTTTGTCAAAAGCAGCTGACGCCAACGAAAGACTTCTTAATAAACGTTACATCTCAAGTCCGGCTTACAAGGCGCTGTTTATCGGTGGCTTAAGTCTATTAAAAACGGATTGCATTGACTTGCTGGTGGCTGGTCTTCCATTAAACCAACTTGATCGTAAAGATGAACTACTCAATTTTATGATTGGTGAACATCATGTGGATGGGCGAGTGATCCGAGTAAAACAGGCACATGTATTGCCGCAGCCACTTGGCGCACTTACTTATCATGCAAAGTCTGAAGCAAAGAAAATGAACTGCGGGATTATGGAGGCGCTTGGGAACCGAGCGAGAGTTACTGTTGACCCAGGTTATGGAACAACCGACTTCTTGACTTCAACGGGGCTTACAATCGACGAAGAACGTACAAAGGCATTCGAACTAGGTCAGGGGAAAATTCTCAGAAGCCTGAGCACCTACCTGTCTGAGGTTTTGGGTACGTCCATCGGGACCGAATTGGTAGACAAGGCATTCAACACGAAAAAGCTCGAAATATTTGCTGAAACGTATGACTTCCCTGTCGCTGATGGTGTCTTTGATTGCTTGCCGCTGATTGACAGTTTGTGCAATGAAGCAGTCGATTTACTTACAAACATGCTTGGTGAAGCATCAGACATACAAGAGTTTATTGTGTCTGGTGGTCCAGCTCCCGATTTCGCGAGAGCGCTAGAACGTGCATTTCCGAGACATACTGTGAAGTTAGTCGAGAAACATGAAGTTGCTGTATGCCTTGGTTTTGCTGAGTTAGCTAGACAAATCGCGGGTGTTAATTCAAACAAGGTTGCGTAGCTTATGAGTAATAGTATCGATGTTAACCTGTCGACTTGGGTGGAAAGGGGAGCTATCGAGATCCCCGATAGTCCCAAGTTTAAGCGCATCATGTTGCGACGAATACTAAACAAAGGCGCAGTGATTAAGCGATTGCACGAGTCGAACTGGGAAAAGATATCATCACAAGTTGAGCTTACGATGCCGTTCAACGGCGAGAAGGTTAATGAGCGATTTAGAATATCTAAACGTGATTTCCCAGTTTTGTTAAGCGAATTGAATCATTGTGAAAACCGAAGTTGGTTACTCCCAATTCTTTTCCAATTGGGGCTGTTATATCACCAATCCGGTGAAGCAATTATTAATCGATTTTTGGGTAACGTGAACACCAACAACGAACACGGTTCTTCCCAAAATTCTCCACAGATACCTGAAGCTAAATCACCACAGACAGACCCAGCAGATTTGGTATCTACGGAACTGGTTGATAACTTGACTTCAAGCGGATTAATCAGTTGATTTTGACATAGTACATTTGCAATAAGTCAAGGATTAATATTGAGAATGTGTATGTTTTTTTGTAATCATTGTTGTGATTTTATACATTTATGCAATAATCCAAGAGTTCAATAAAACAAATTGCGTATTATGGAATTCGTAATTTCGTATAAATGAACACAACGTCAATACTGTAAACGCAACCTAACAACGCTCGTGGTGAGCTTAGTAAGGTGTTTGAAAGGTCAATGTTGGGATCGTTCAAACCGCGTAAAAGCATGGAAGATTTACTTATGAAACGTCTAGGCCACATGGCAGCCGTGCGTGCAATTTCCGCTCGCATATTGTCAGCTGCACACCAATCTGTTTTAACTAACAGAGAATGCTCCGCTCAAATTAACTTTCTGACTAACATCGACGTAGATCGATTTATAAGTATCGAGCCCGATACTCTAGAGAAGTTTGTAGAGATGCAGCACCATATCTTTACCCTTGCCCCATTACGTTCTGGCTGCACTAAACAAACAGGTTTATCGGTTCTCAATACCGCAATTGAAACAGGCCAGTTTGAAAATTATCGAACACGATTGAACGCTTATCTCAATGTCACTTCTGAATCTACACCTTCTACCGATGAGATGAGTTTTCAGTGCCAATCACTAATTCTCGCAATGCACAACCTCGCTCAAACAGATCCGCATTCTGCGATGATTGAGCTAATGGCAACTCAACAAGAAATCACTAAGTTTGCTAGTTTTGAGTTGTTTCAAATTGTCAGGTTCACATCTGCCGGTATCAATCCTTTCGTATTTCACGAAGGTACTGAAGCTGAGATGTTGAATGCCTTAGAGACTCATGAATTTCAAAGTCACAATGTCGGCGTAGAACGCATTCGTATGCGTACCTTGACCGATATGATCTAAATTCAGTCTGTTCACAATTTGAAAGGATAGTCATATGTCCGAGATACAATTATCCACAGCGTCTCAAATGGCGCTGAAATTGGAGACGCGAGCACTCGATCTTGTACGCTTTGGTGCAAACGCAGCCACAATTAAAGACCTTTTAGGTTCAGTGCCTAAGTCTGCTCAACATGAGCTTGGCCGAATGCAGACAGACTTTAAAAAATCAAGAATGGGTAAAGATGCGAGCTTTCTTCATCAAGTACCGGAAGCGTTTCCCATCTCGAATAAGCTTTGGGCTTATTATTCAATCCTCTCCAATGACCCATCAGTGAAATTGCCGCTTCAAGACAATATCGACAAGATGCTTGATGCTTATGCAAGAGTATTTGATGAATCGAGTGAAGACATACGTGCTTACGTGAATTTCAATCGATTTGTTCAACTCCTTCATCGTATCGGTGACGGTACGATCCACATTTTCAAATGTGAGTGTGGGACAAAATATATTGGCCACACTGAAAGACCTGGTACTGGTTGTGCTCATTGTCGTGCAGAAAGAGCGAGAAATCGTCGTAAAGCCAAAGCCGCTGAGGTATAGATTATGAAATCGAACTATCTAGGCTTATCGATGTTATGCGCCCTTGCATTTGCAGCTACCGCGACGGCAGATGCAAATTTCGTCAATGATAAAAGTGCCGCTCAAGGTTGGCACTTTTATGGGGAGCCTGAACCAGAAGAACCCAAAAAGCCCGTGCCTCCACCAGTCCCTATTGCCCCTCCAAGTACAGCAAAATCTGGTCCTGAACCTATGTCGACGAAATGGATTCGAGCGCACTTTATGGAGTTTGTTGGTGAAGCAATTAATGACCCTAGTCCGGAGAACATCCAACGAGCCCGATACATGCAACGTGTGATTATGGACAAGGCGACTGCTTTTAGGGAAGCGTGGATGCAAGATGTCATCAACAACCCTCTTCTTGATGAAACACAAGCAAGGCCAACATCGAGTTTTGCTCTTAATGCTAAGAATGAAGCTAAGAATCGTGCAGAACAGGAAGTGGTTCAAGAAGTAGCAAAACAAGCGGGGTTATGGTTCTTTTTTGAGAGCACTTGTGATTACTGTAAACGCCAAGCACCAATTGTCCAACGCCTCATGAGCAAATATGGCTTTAATGTAAATGCGATCAGCATCGATTTAGCGCCAATGGAAAATGGTATGTTTCCTGAGTATCAACCGGATACCAAGCAGAAGTATAAAGAGCTAGGCGTTCAAAGAGTGCCTGCTTTGTTTTTAGTCGGTAATTCCGGTGAGTTCGTAGCGCCCATTTCACAAGGCATTGTGACTGAAAGTGAAATAGTCAGATTGGTTCTTATTCAGGCAAAGACGGCCAATGTGATTTCAGAAGAACAATTTAACGACGCGTCGGCAGTTGAGTCACTACAGCAAATTACACGATTTGAAGATATTGATGAAGAAAGAGCCTTAACAGACGCAAACTATCTAGTTGAAATCTTAGAATCGAACCTCAAGGCACAGCAAGGTTACTAACTTTATCGCGGTTAATTGGAGCCTGTTCATTAGTTAATGAGCAGGCTTTTTTATATCAGTTGCACGTTAATTACCGAAAAAAGGCTCCTTATTTGAATTTTTTGCACTGGCGTTAAGTAACACTAATCCTAGTTCTCTATCAGGATATGGTCATGAAGCTTATACCAATGGTTCTACTGACATTCAGTACATTAGTGATGGCTAACGAATCACAAAAGCCCGTGATTACGTCATCAAACACTACCAACTCCCATCAATCGACGACTCGACAAATAGTAGAAATGCCCGATTACGAGCGGCTATTTGGCGCTATTACGTCGAATAAAGGCGACATCAACGCGTTGAAAGTCAGCCTACTTAATTTCTATTCAAGCTTGCTCCCAGTTTTGCGTTATGAAGCTCTCGTTCTTGAGGTCCCTGAAGCTTTGACCGCTTATAGCTCTGCAGAGTCAGCAAGCTACGAACTCGCCAAGCTTCACCTTATTGACCCTCAAACTCTAGAACCAAGTGAATATCAGTTTTATGAGCGAGTAGTGGTTGAAGACAGCTACGAAATTGCGAAGGAGTTGGTACTTAATGTGTTGCCGTTTATCCCTTCGCCTGAATCAGACCAACAGAAAAGTTTGACAAAGAATGTCAATGCACAAGCGCAGGAGGCAATCAATTATGAAACGTATTAGGTCTTTTATCGTTGCCGCCTCGCTGACATGCTCTATGAATGTGTTGGCCAACCCAATGCAAGACGTCTTCAATGGGTACTCGACAGGTCATGGTATTGTCGACTACGAAACCAGTAATAAAAACGCCATCGCACTCGGTTCTTTTTCATACCGTGTTAAGAGTCATGATCCAAATATCGTGAACTTTCAAGTTCCGTCGATGAAAGCCGGATGTAACGGAATCGACCTTAATCTGGGTTCATTTTCAATGATCAAAGATTTAACAGGGATGCTCCAAAACTCAATGAGACAAATTGCAGCGGGTAGTGCGTCGTATGCCTTCAACCTAGCTTTAGATGCTCTGTGTCCGACGTGTGCTGCAAACATCAAAGCCTTGAAAAAAGCGATGGATGAATGGAACAAATTTTTCAAGAACTCATGTGAAGCGGGTCAGGCATTAATGGCCAACGCGGTCGGCCCATATGAACAATCAATCCGAGATGCTTTAGCAATCGGTCAAGCCGCAAACTCAACTGGTGTTGCGACAGATTCAGCTGATTGGTTTCAAAACATAGCCCCAGGCACTTCATTGCTTGAGCTCTCCCAAAAAGTTCAGAATGGTGAGGAATTACTGACAGGTAACCTGCTAATTAACGGCATGAGAACATCAAAAATGAATGTTGGTGCCGCTGACTTCTTCCCTAGATTTTCGGAAACCGTCATGTCACTAGTTGGGACCGAGATCCGAGATGTTGCTGATAACACTGACCCTGACCGCCAAGGTGTCGAAACCTCTTCAATTGCGACAACTCCGGTTCCTGCGACATTGACTCTGCTAGATATCGCCTTTGGTGGCTTTGATACTCAAGAACAAGTGACAAGGCTCAAGTGTAATGACGGTAACCCAGATACTGTGGCCAGCTCTAAATGTCTCGATGTTACTCAGGAAACGATTGATTGGAGGCCGTTGAACAAACAGTTCTTAGAAGCGTTGGACGGAACGACAGACGGGACCGCAGGCGTATTAGAGGTCTATCGAACAGGTGCTCGCGGTGCGAATGATTTTGGTCCTACTCAAAAAGCAGTGATACAGGGTGGCGGTATGGATGTATATGGCTACATAGCTTTACTCGCGACCAAATACAGAAAAAGTTCAGAGGTCCAAGGTTACTACGAGGCAATTGCTAATGAATACGCGTACAACTTTGCGATGCAATTTTTCACATCTGCTCGTGCGTATTTGGATGCGGTTGCAATCGCGGCTAAAGCCGACAGCGATGCTAATGCCCAAGCCTACATAAAAGAAGCAAGAGAAATGTTGAACATACAGATGGACATTGTGGACCGCCACTATGAACAACAAGACTCTAAGAACCGTTTGCATATGTTAGTCGAGAAGAGTATGGAGAACTAAGTCATGGAATTTCTGATATATACCATTGGTAATTTTGATTGGGCTAGACAAGTTTTCCTTGGCTTGTCGATGGCGTTCGATCCATCAGCAGGTGATTTTGGACAGCCTAACTACTTGTTCGGTCTTGGATTAGTTCTTTCCTTCTTCGTTGCAGCCTTCAAACAATTCTTTGAAAAGGGTCAGATTGGTGGTGAATTCTTAGGAACAGTGTGCAAGGGCTATCTTATCTGGATGCTGTGTTTCTACCCGAGAGTCGACATTGTAGTCGAACATGCTGGTACGGGTGATTCAGCGTATTTTACTGACATTCCTATTGGTTTGGCTATCGGTGGAGCTGTAACGACTCAAGTACCTATCGCGTTTATCGATATTTTGAGTGACATCTTTGTGATGCCCCAGAACTCAGGCACACACTTAGACGCACTTAGAACGCTGGTGGCTATCGAAGGGTCTGTAAATAGTCCGAATATTCGTACTATTGGGCATGCAGATAGTGATTTCATACGCAGCATAGACAGTTACATGAATGGCTGTTTGTTCAAAGACATGGAAGTTGGTGGAGCCTATCAAGAGGCGAAGGTTGGCAATGTATTGACGAATGTCGATGCTTGGGCCGCGATGGAGGTCAGCTCAACGATTTGGTACATCGACATGTATCTTGAAGGGCAACCGTCATTCATGTCGTGTAAAGACTCTTACACTGCACTGAGCGCATACATTGATAATGACCAATCGAAATTAGCAGACGGACTCGATGAGTTAAATGAAGCGAAAGGCATATCAGCGACACAAGTAAGCTCTGCACTTCAGCAGTTGGGCTCTGCATCAATGGACAGCTACACATTTCAAATGAATAACTTCCTTGATTATCACGTCAAAAAGAACGCTATGGGGTTAGATGCTAGTCATTCTGCACGAGGCCAACTTGTTGACGCTATGGAATATCAAGCGAAACAACAGCGTCTTTTCACTATGGCAGGTGACAGAAACTTGTGGCTTGAAATGGCCCCTGCCACCATCTCATTTTTTGAAGCGTTCGTGTGGTTTGCTGCACCACTTATGTCCTTCTTTATCATCTTTGGTGAAGGGGGCTTTAAGATCGCCGCGTCATACATGCGATTCTTAGTGTTAGTTGGATTGTATCCATTTGTGATGATTCTGATTAACTTCTATCTCGATTGGTCTATTCAAAATGCGTTGGAAACGTCGATCACTGAGCAAACAGCATACACCATAGGGGGATTGTCCAATTTCTATTCCGAAGCGCGAAGTTATATAGCGACCGCATCTTACATGACGACAATGGTTCCTATGTTGGCTTATATGCTTTTGAAAGGTGGCGAATACGCAACCGTGAGTATGGCTGGCAAGATCGGGGGAACCGCTCATGTTAATCCTAGTGCTGTCGCACCAGATATTGCAGTTGGTGCCAAAAATGGTTCACTCAGAATGGGTAATCACAGTTGGACTATGGGTGATAACGGTGTGGTTCATTCAACAAATCAAATTCAAGATCAAAACATGCCAACACTCAGTGGTATGTCGAATATGACCAGTAACTTATCCCTTACATCAAGTATGGCAGAGTCGCGAGTTCAATCATCCCAAGCTTCACATCAACAGTCATGGGGCAAGCTTTCTCAGCTTATGACGCAGATTCAAAAAGGAAAAAGTGCGAACGGTAGTGATAGTCATCAATATTCTGAAAATGCTCAATTTGCATCGCAGGTGCGTGAAGGTTTACAGAAAAACACCAATCTAGATACTCAAGAAATTACTCAATTGATGGGTAAGTTAGTAATGGGTGGTGGTGGCTCGGGTAGCGGAAGTTTCGGTTGGGGAAGTGGAGAGGATTCAACACAGCAAAACTCTGAGAGTGCAAAGACGTCGACTCAAGCTTCTGACTCTACCCAATACAGTAATGGAAAAAATAATAAAACAATGTCGAATACGCAGGGGGGCTCTCAGGCTGCAGGACGACACGGACGTGGCCCCGTGACGAGAACTAGCCATATAGAAGATAAGGGCAATTCAAAAACAGAAAGAGTCCAAGTTACTGACACTAAGAGTAATGACAAGAGTTCCGGAAAAACAAACCGAGTGGGTTCAAGAAGCAAAAGTGATTTCTCGGTTGGTCTTGATGGCCGAGTTCAGGTTAACGCAGAAGGCGGGTTTAACCTTACGGAACGTGAGGCAGAGGCATTGCAGGCAAGCTTAGGTTACGTGACCAGTGAACAAGGCGGCACCAGTGCTCAATATACTAGTCAAGAAGCGATTCAAAAGGTTCATGGTCTTTCAAGAACGACAGGTTGGGGCGAAACGGGACAAAATGCTATTCAAGACCTGAAAAGTTATACAGCTGCGAAACAATTCCAAGAAACGACGCAACACGCATTGGGTGTTGCAAAAGGTTTGAATCAAAATTATTCAACCAATTTTACAAATGCGGCAAACAATAAGGAATTTAAAGAGTGGGTGGCTAATGGTTATAACACCGAAAGTGAGATGGCCAACATGAGCCCAGAGGAGCGTAGAGTCGTTGATGCCAATGCTCAGGCCCGAAACCTCCAAATACAACGTGATGCATCTAAATACTATCACGGAGATGTGGGTCGTGCTGCAGCAGTACTTTTCTCAAGTGAAATGGTTAATCAATATCAAGAAGTGGCGACCGCTAAAGACATGAATTCAATGAAATCGGGCTTGATGGATATCTCGCAGAAATTCAATGAAGCCGACTTCTTGATTGGTGACAAAGCACTTAATGATATGTCGAAAAACTTTGCCACGATGAGTAACAATTTAGGGTCTGTGAAAGATACCACCAGCAACTCAGCCGTAGCAGGCATTCCGGAAGAAATTCAAAGACACCAGCAAGGCTTTGAGAAAACACGAGATGAACGACTGGGTGAGGTTGGTACATTATTGACCACCAAAAATATCAAAGATGAGCACGGGGAAAATGTTGATAAGGCTCGCGCCAATGCATCAAAAGTTGCGCCTGAGAAAACAGATGAAATTAAGGCCATTGAAACTGCCACTGATACAGTTAATCCAACTCCAATTTCTCAAGAAGTTAAGAGTGCTGCGAAAGATGCTGGTGGATTGGTAAATGACGTTGCAGCGGGGCTAGTTTCTCAGTTTCACTCTGCGACAGCGCAACAGCTATCAGAGCCTGCCGCAGAAAACATGAAGCACTTAGAATCACCATTGAATAAAGGTGCTGATTTACTAACAAGACCACAAATTGCAACTAACCCAAGTGCTCGTGATTTTGGACTCACCACTAATTCCGAAGGTGTATATGGTGCCGCTGTGATCGCGTTAACCAGTGATGAGAACACGCTCAATAAAGATGGGCTACTCAGTGACACTGAAATCAAGCATCACAATAATGCGGTTGGGAATATAGAACAACTAAGAACGGAAATGTCTGAGGATGAGTCATTTGCCAAAGAAGTCGGTGGACTTGCATCGGGCAAATACACCATGGAAGCGTTAGAGGACTATAAACTGTTTATGGGTGGCTCTGAGGACGGGTTCAGAGACATTGATTACAACAACGTTGCTCATGTTGCCTCAACACTTGGTACATCCCTTACTGATGAGCAAGTTTCGAATCTATCAAATCAATCTGAGGTCAATAAGAATTACGATGTCGTAAATGGCAAATTGTTATCTAAACATTATCTGCAGATTGGAACAGAGGATGGGGCCGAACACCAGAAAGCTTACCACGCATCTAAAGATACACCGAATGAAGTGAAGTTGTCACAACTTGAAGCGACAGGTAAAGAGCAAAATGAAGCTGCAATTAAAGAGGGCCAATCTAACGGAACAACTCCATTAACGGGTGTTAATGACACCGTAGCGAACACAGCAATGCCGGGTTCTGTACCGTCAAATGAGCCGTCACCAGTACCAAGTTCAATGACAAAATTCGCTGAAACTGCAGCGCAAAGCTTGGCACTTATGGAGGCATCAGAGAACAGTGGTATGAGTGACGAACAGAAATCACAAATCTTTGACTCCATTGACAGTAATACGATTTCTGTAAAAGAAGGAGCTCAACTGTTTAATGCTGTAAGTTCAGGTGAAATGACCGCTAATCAGGCAATTACGTCGTTGCAAGAGAAAGAGGAGATGCTTGCTTCAACAGAAAATACCCAACCTGATGCGCAACCAACAGAGGCAAATAATTCAAAGGAAACAACGACACAACAAACCCAAGGCAATGATCAAACAGGTTTCTCCAAACTAGCTTCAATGGTTGTTAGCGCATTACCTAGTAGCCCATTACAGCCAGAGGACAGTAATAATCAGCATACCCAAGTTCAAAGCAATCAAGAGGTAGCTCCTGATAATAAATCAGCCGAAACGGTAGAGACGTCGAAGACCTCTGACACTGTATCTACGAACTCACGCCCTGAAAGTTCAGCACCACAGTCGGTGGCTGAAACGGGTACAGTAGCGCCAGCAACTCAAGTGGCAAGTGCATCACCGCAGAAAGTGGATGAGACAGCACCTACGAACTCACGCCCTGAAAGTTCAGCACCACAGTCGGTGGCTCAAACGGGTACAGTAGCGCCAGCAACTCAAGTGGCAAGCGCATCACCGCATAAAGTGGCTGAGACAGTACCAGCTAACTCACGTACTGAAAGTTCAGTAGCAAAGTCGGGCAATGTAGAGTCAGCAACACAACTGGCGAGTGCTCCTACTCAAAAGGCAACTGATGCTGTTGCAAATACACAACGCCCTAATACTTCAGAGAAGGAGACGGGAACAAATCAGACCCAATTGGTGAATGCATCCACTGACTCCAATAACGGTAATCAAGGCACGGGAACTAGTGAGGACTCTCAAAATGATTACAAAATGGGGAATCAAACCAAACTAGCATCACTCAACGACACTGATTCAAGTTCGCCTTCTGTTACCGGAAGCGGTTCAATGGACCTAGCATTATTGGAGTCTTCACAGTTCAGTGGTATGGCTGATGGAGATAAAGAGATTGTGATGGAGGCTATTGCTAGTGGCCAACTTACTGCTGATGAAGGCATTGAAGTGTTCAATGCGGTTCAAAGTGGAGAAATTAACTCAGATGAAGCTATTCAGATAGCTAACGGGACAAAGGAATTGCCGAGCGCCCGTAATGAAATGTTGGCTTCTACTGGCTCTAGTCAGTCGAATAGTGACCTTACTGCGAGCTCAGATAATGACATGGGATCGGCGCTTACAGGTGCAGACAATGAGTTCATCTCTAAAGAAAGCGATGCACATTTAGCGTCAACGAACTTTGAAGCGCCAGTATCAGGAGCGGTCGAGCAGCCAAGCGCTGAACAGTTTGAAGCGCAAGTGGCGATGGATACTCCTAACCAGTTTGATACATCGGTAGCACCAAATGGTGGTGGAGAAATGAACTCAACTATGGGCGAGGGTGAACAACACTTGGCGTCAACGAGCTTTGAAGCGCCAGTATCTGGAGCCGAAGAGCAGCAAAGTACTGAGCTATCGGGTACGCAAGTAGCGATGGATACTCCTAACCAGTTTGACACATCGGTAGCACCTAACGATGGTGCAGAACATGACTCTATGATGCGAGAAAGTGGTACTCAACTAGCATCAACAGGATTTGACGCTCCAAACGATGGACATATGGACCCAAGTACGTCTGACGCAAACTTAGGAGACAACTCTAATAAGTTGGATATTGCGACAGCTTTAACTACTGGCGACAAGACAAATCTTGAAATGGACGCCGATGAAATTATCAATGGCGACAAGCTTGATACTGTAGTTGGCTTGGGAGGTTCAGTAGGAGAAATCGATGGTGACGTGAATTATGATCAAGACACAAAACTAACATAATGCCCATATTGATGACGTTTAATCGATATTTCTAATAACTAAACCCTATTGGTGTATACAAACTCCAATAGGGTTTTTTTTAGGTTTCCGAATGAAGATATATTCCACAATCGCATTGATGATCATGTCGTTCGTTTCTGAAGCATATGAGGTTTCAGGGAGAAGTTTATTAATCATGGATGCGCAAACTACGGTTGGCTTAGAAGCTTTAGGTGTGGAAGCCGCTAAAGTTGATGCATTGGAACGAGTTGAGCAAACCATTTCCAAGGGAGACAAATATGGACTTGTGTATTCCTACCAGCCATCCATTCAGAAACTTATTGTCTTAGCTCAGGATAAAGTTGAATGCGATGTTGGCATTTGCTTAGAAACAACCATTAAATTGATAGTCGATAAACAAATTGCTAAGGCTATCACTCAAAGCCTTCATAACAGTGCTAGTGTCATGTCGCAACTTGAGTCAAAGCCCAAAGATGTACTAAGTGCGCAGCTAAACCAATTTACATTGATAGAGTCACGCCACTCTCGGTTACCAATTGAGTTCCGCGCAGAAGACGGAATCTATTCTCAGTGGTTAAGGCTCAGAGCAAAGGAACAAAAGGAGCTTGTTAAACGTATCAAGGTATCTACGATATTTAAGGATACGGGGTTCGTTCCACAAGAAGTTAAGCTGAATAAGGTGCCTGTGTTTGACTCAATAGGTGAGCCATCAACGTCTCAGTACATTGCCTATTCGTTTGTCCTACCTGGTTCTGAGAAGATGAATGATCTGGTAAAAGCCGTTCCATCTTTAATCTCTGATACTCGGTATGTGACTATGAAGATGAGTGTCCCAGAGCTGTCCATAGAGCAGGTCGAATTTAGGGCTAAGTACCATTGCATGTTATTCGCATCGGCAGATGATTACTTATCACATCAATCGCTGACAACAGCTCAGTTGTTTCACCGAGAGCCAGAAGTAGCAATCAACGTGTCAGGAAAGATAGTCCATATAGGTCGTGGGTACTATTACGAAAAAGGTTCCGAATCTGATTCAGTATTCAAGCGTTCAGGGATACCAACCTATTGTGAATTGCTTAATGGAGAATTGGTGTTTCCAAAAGATACAAAACAGGCAACTTTATTGGGGTCCCATGTGACGGTGTTTAGTACTGTTCGTATCCGGGAGGTAGCCACGGATTTCCATGGGGATGAAACGAATATTGATGATTGGCTTCTCGTTGATTCCAACTTTGATAAAGCATGGATAGAGTCACGTTATACAGATGAGATTAATACGATCCGACAAGGATGCATTGATGCGGTGTGTTCTTCACAGGTTATAACCCCTAAACAATTCATGTTGATGCTTAATGGCGAACCCCATGTTGCCTTCTCTAAAGTCGCAGCCGGAATGAGATACCCATTCAGAATTGAGCGCTATCAACCAACGTACCCTCTTGTTGTTCCATACGTGGGCTTACAGACCGCAGGGTATGGTACTGCTTTGAGTTCGTTAACAGTGGAGGAGTGATGTATGGGACGTATGTTTATTTTGTTGTTTCTAATGTCTAGCCTAGTGACTGCAAAGCCATTCGACGCAACTGTAGAGCGCGTAGTTCCGAGCGAGCAAGTAACGCAGGCTCTGTTTCAGCAATTGAAAGATGAAGCTGCGTTTTTAGCTGTCTCTAAAGCGGATCTACGTGGTTATGTAAAGACGAGTCAAAGTTATAACGGAACTTATCTAGAGACATTGAAGGTTCTACTACCTCTAGTAGCCGATGTGGATGTAGTTAGTCAATCAGTGAATAACTGCACTGGTGCTGATTTTAAATGTGTATCACTGACAGTCAATGTGGATATAGACAGAAGAGAGTTCCAGTCTCAGCTTGAAATGATAAAGAATGATGAAGTTTTAAGAAGAAGTCTGGAGCAATATCATAGGGAGCCTGGTCATCCTCTTCGAAAGCGCATTACGATGTTGTCTTCTCAGATCGAGAGTTTGAGTAAACGTGGTGAACAGTCTGATTTGATTAATTCGCTAAAGCTGCAGCTTCATGAGAGCAAGTTGGTGGAACGTGATATTAAGTCAATGCGAATTGTGACTGAAATTGCACGGCATTATTCGGATTTCATTATCTTTACTCAAGTTGAAGGTATCGAGCGCATTTCTAGTAACAGAGTGAAGGTTACATTACGTTCACGAGGTAGCTCATATGGCAATCATGACTTTGATTCTCGTTTAGCTGCAATTATAGATAGTAACGGTTATGCAATGGACATGTACCACCGAGTGGTGCATCAAGGAAATGTTTCTTCTCGCATCAGTCTAGGAAATCACTTTGATGATGGCCACCAGCTAAAAGTGCGACAGCTTTGTATTGAACCGAACTCCTTTGAATTTCATTCACCGGTTCTACAGGCTTTATATGAAAGTGACACGAAACTTACGCTTCCGCTTTATTCACAAAGTAGATTTGTACGAGTTGGTAGCTTCAAGGGTGAACCTGTACCAAAAGAAACAAAAGTGGATAGTTACTCTTACTGTATTTGGGACAAATTCGAATACCAATATTCAGTTGAATTGGCGGATAAAGAAATAGAACACTTTGCGATGTCGGGTAGTAGGTCAGCGGCCAGTCGTCTCACTATTGGCATAGAACCGGAACAATACGCTCAGATGTCGCCTAAGCAATGGCAAGCGTATATGGATATCAATGGCTTACTTGATGCTACCCACCAGAAAAAGCCTCGTAGGGTGTCACAGGGCGCAATGTTGCCAGCCTTTGGCAACGATTCAACGCGATACCGTGAGAATGTGATCATCGGTTGTAATGCGGATACCGGCGACTGTCTAGACCGAGCAATACAACACTTCTAAATACATTCCCCCCAATTTGGGTACGGAACATATTCATTAGTAGCTTTTTTGTTGTATAACTAAAATATGCAACAACAGGAGATTACAATATGTCACGAAGAACTGAGCAACAAAGCCACGATGATTTTTGCAATAGAATGCAGAACAACCGACGCAAAAATTCTGGAGTAAGGAGACGTGGCGTATCTCATCGTCATTCATCCCCTGAAAGAGAAGAAGACAAACTGTTTGGAGGTCTTCCATATGTTCATTGGCTTTCAAATGAGATGGATCGAGACAAAGCCTTTGAAGGTGACGATGATTAATGACTGCTGCGCGTTGCATTCCCTTCAATGTGCTTCTTTGAGGGCTATTGATATTAGACCAAATCGAACATTCACGATGGTTATACGTTCCTTGGGATAGATCTGGTAGACCAGAAAATTTAAACAGGATTTTGTAGCTTAGGGGTATTAAATGGACACACATGACTTTACAGGGTTCAAAATAGCCCTTGTCCCGAACAGCCCTGAAACTCCGATGATCTTAATTTTTGATGGTGTGGCTTGCTGTAGCATCGAACTACCATCTACAGGTGAGTTTCATGTTTTACCTGCTGATGACCGAGCGTTATACCACTTAGTACAGTTCAAAATGAACGGTGCTAAAAATAACCCTCCGGAGATAGATTTTCATGTGCCAGTATCGGAAATGGAAAGGTTTAAAAAAACTAGCCTTTTACCAGTAATCAGCTAATGGGGGAAAATGCGTTAATGACAAAAATAGTAATTTCGGTAGTTATTGCGTTCGCGTTCTTGGTCTGGGTTCTACTAACAGATTACGAAGCTACTCGAACAACTCAATTGCCTCTGATGTTGATGACGGTTGTAGCGATAGGTGTCGCGTTATTTAATGGTGCATTGATTTATAACCGCATAAACAAACCGAACAAGTAGGGAAAATATTATGCTGTTTGAAGCGATCTACATTCAACAGTTTTACTCTAAAGGTTAAAATGGAAACTTAATTATCCAGTCTCAATCTTCATTACCTCGACACCTCTTTACTCCTTCACACCTAATAAACATCCAAATATCTTTCATTATTTAACCATTTTATCGCGTTATTGCTCCATTCTTTCTTTACTACCTTCGGTGTAAATGAATGAAACGGAGATGCGTATGGATTCCGATCTAGTTAATGGATATTTGAAAGAGCATCTATTCCCAAAGATGACCCAAGAAACAATCGATCAAGCCTTTGGTCACCTGGTCCCCAGATTAGGTGCTGGTGAAATGGTCGAGTTGTTATGCCCTTCCTGTGGAAACAAGGGGACCCACTTTTTAGGCACTGGCAGTTTCAACTGTGAGTCTTGTGGACCTACTTCGATTATCGACGCCTATTCAAACGACCACTCAGTAACACCACATCGCGCCATTATAGAATTATGTCGCCTAGCCGGTTTGAATATACCTGCTGACATTTACCGTGAACTCACACCTGAAGATATCAAATTCACGGATATCGTTATGGACATCGCGAGAATGAGAGTCTTGCCAAAAGAAGTGGAAGAGTGGGGGCTTTCAGTGGATGAACGCAATGTGCCTGACCATCTATCCTGTATTCCAGACGCTGAACAATTTATCGAATATGTGAACGCTGTTAACGGTTGGGTTCCCAATGCCGTTATTGATGCCATCACTGAGTTTCAAGGCGAACCCATCTTATTGTTCGTTAACAAAGGTCGCTTAGTGTTCATTAAACTCAATGGATACAGCTCCGCGAGATCACCATTCATCCGGTCTTACACAAAAGGCACTAACAAAACCAAGCGAGTGTTTGTCTCAGATGATCCACTGTTTATAGATATGTGTTGGTCTAAGGGCCTATCTGCATATTTTATCAATCCAAATTTTATGACCCCGAGAGCGATTCAGTTTCTGAGTGATGAATTCAAATCGAAATCGGTGGTTTCAGTGTGGACCAAAACCAAAAGCCAAGATTACGTATTTAGCCGAGATCAAAAAGTACATCGTTACGATTGGTTTAGTCGTAAGGTTCCAGGTTCTTATCAACGTATTGCGGAGTTAATTCAATGACTATTTTTAATGCAAAATATCAAGCGACGGTGCCTGTTTTAAATTTCATAAGAGGCTGGGTCATTGTCCTTATTGGGTTTATGTTTTACACCTCACTGGTCAGCTCATCCCATAGTTACCACCCACCGGTGCAAGAAGTGATATCTCTTTGCCTACTTGCCGTCTGCCTGTCTTGGACTGAATTTGTAGAAATCAAAGAGGACACGGTTGAAACTTACTATCGCCATTCGCTACTCACCTTCATAAAAACACCAAGGTTCGTATATGAGATCCAAAGCGATTGGTCTTTAGAAGCTAGGCCCAGTTCATTTGGGTATACAATATGGACAGCCAAGAGCGATAACGCTTTAATTCAGATATTTCATACTGGCCATGTGTCTAATTGCTATAGCAAGAACTAAACTTTTCGTAAATTGTTGTATATAGCAAGTATGTTTGACCATTAGAGATTAAATGTATGAATTCGAAATTTGCTTTTTTTTTGGTAGCCTCAATGTCTTTCACTGTCTCTGTGTCAGTTGTCGCGTCTGAATCAGTGCAAGAAGGCGAGGGCAGTTTGAACCAACAATCCCTGAGCCAATTGGTAGAACAGCACGGGGACAAGACTATCGGTGGTTATGAACGGATGAATGAAGATGGCAACATTGAACAGTCTATTTATTCGGTGTCTGTACTCTTGGTCGATGGGGCGGTGAAGGCTGATCTTCAAGATAGTGAGCCAGTTAACTAAACGTTTTTGAAAGCACCCACCAGTTCGGTCATCAGTTACTTTTTCCTTTTCTTGCCTTAGTGGTGGGTTACAGTTTAGTCAGCATACCAAAGTCGTAGGCAAATAAATCTACTGTCGCCAGTGTCAATTTTAGTCTCATAAATAGATTCAATACTGACAATAGAAACTGCTTGTTCAACTAACCAGTTATTCAATCGCTCATGTGCGACATCCACAAGAAGTTCGTTAGCTGACGTTCTCGTGTTCATACCACATCCTAAAACATTAAATTCGATACGTTTTATCATCATTTTCCCTCTACGTTAGCCGTACCAAGACGCGTTGGTAATCAAGTTAGTCATTTGTTCTACTTCATTAGCGGATAGCGTTAATCTTGCGTCACCATGAGCCAATACAAAACGACCACTGACATTGACCAATCCACCTTTGGAACTTCCATTAGGCATCGTGTGTCAATGGTTGAAATTAGTATAATGTTGTTCGAAGTCATTGGAAGACAAGGGCTTTGAAAATAAAAAGCCCTGAAAACTCTCTATACCTGAAGATTGGTATAGTTGTAGTGCTTCTGGTGTCTCTATCCCTTCTAGAGTGGTGTTCAACCCCAGCTGCTTAGACAGGATGACAAAGTTTTCTAGCACTTTAATGCTTATCTCCTGCGATCTTGTATCATTGACTTTAAAGGTAATGAGGCTTCTGTCGAACTTGATTGTGTCGAACTTGATGGTCGTCAACATAGTCATACTATTGTGACCTGCAGTAAAGTCATCCAGAGCTAAATCGGCTCCCGACTGTTTCAGGAGCTCGATATTTCTGAGCATCATGTCATTGGTTTCAATTTTTGTTTGTTCTGTAATCTCTATTTCTATTGATATCCTTTCATTGACCACTGTACTCAAAGCATTGGCAATTTTTTTGATTGAATCAGTACACTGTAGAGTGTCGGCGGCAACATTAAACGATAAAGTGAAATCGTCAGTGATTTTATTTGTTATCAGCCAAACCTTTAATTGTTCGATGGCTTGTACAGCGATTTCGGTGTCTATTTCTGAAATCAAGCCTTCTTTGATCGAGAAGGGGATGAATTCTGCAGGTGGGATAACACAACCTTGGCATTCCCAACGTGCCAGTGCTTCACAGCCCGTTATCTTTCCACTTGTTTGTGAAACTCTACTTTGAAAATACGGTTTGATGTCACCATTATCTAAAGCAGTGTTAATACGCAGTACTTGGTTATTTCTCTCGCGAATCGTGATTACTTTTTGCATTTGAGTTAGAACGAGTCGATTGCCAAAGATGATCCCAATGATAAACCCACTGCACGCCATAATGACGCTTACTTCTTGAAAGATGGAAAGCTCTACTTTACCTTTTCCAATCAAGAGCCCAGCTAGACAAGCGGCAGCTAGTAAAGGCATACACAGAGATATCGCAAGTACGTTCCTTTCCTTCGCATATTCATTTTGTATTGAGTTAGTCATAGCTACTTATCTCGATTAGGTTCATTTCATGTCCCAATCAATTGAACTCTAATATTAATGATAAGTGTGCAAATAAGGCCCTTAAATTCATACATAGATTGTACAAATATCGGTTTTAAGCCTCTGAGCTCTATAGGGTAGTTAGATATCCACAAAATTTGTTAGTTGCTGGTGGATAAATACACAAAGTTGATTTGAGTGAATGGTTTAAAGTCTGCAGGGTTCAAGCATCGGATGTATAGAATCTTTTGAACGACTCAATAGAGTAGAGCAACTTACTGTAGAAATGAAAAAGTCGCTGTTAGGCGACTTTCACTCTGCCACATTTTCATGTGGATTCGTCAATACGTTGTCATGGCGCATTATATTGCCACAAACTCATCTTAGGTGGGACGAGCTGCATTGTTGTCAAATAGACAATCGATTTTCGCCGCTTAACTGATCCTTCGTCATGAATCTCTGATCCTCACTACTTATAAAGAGTAGGGTTAACGGACAGTTTCAAGTTAGTGATTGTTGAATCAATCTTCTCAGCCCAAGCAAGAATTTGTTGCTTATCGAACTTTAAACGCGTCAGTACCATACTGTTTGGGGCTTCAATAGCTATGCTGCCCCCGTTGACGTTCGCAACACGCAGTTGATGGCCATAGTGGGGAAATTGCTCATGAAACTTCTGATTGATTTCTGCAATGTCTTGGAGCTTGTCTTTGATTGCCGAAAATTTAGTGTCCTGGAACACATCACACAAGCTTGTTGTCGCTCTCATAATTCTCTCCAGTTAGATGAGTACACATATGGTTGTACACCATCTAATAGAAAAATGAGTGTCGAATGAATAGGACCTAATTGTTACCCAATTGAAGGTTTTTGGCCTCAAGTTCTTTGATGATGGTCTGGTTATTCGCTAGTTCTTCTTTTTGACTTTCGTTTTGCTGAGTAAGACGCTTAACATCATCCTCTAGGCGGCTACTGAAGGCACCTTGTCTTTCGATGGTACTAATGTTTTGACTGTTAGACATACGTAGCTCAGTAAACTGATCTGATAGAGAGGTTAGTCGTTCTGATGCAGTACCAAACCTTATCGTTGCTTGCTCTAACTCGCTGGCTAGGCGTGCGTTTTCAGATTTTGTTGTAATGTATTCCGCTTCAACTTCTGCTAGGTCAGTGCTGAATTTGTTTCGACTCTCACGTAATTCTTTGATCAGTTGAATATCGCCCTGAGCCTGAGTTTCGAACCTGATGATTTCTCCGGATTTCTGAGTTACAGTGTCACTTAGTTCGGATATCTTGTTTCGACATTCATTGAGCTGAGTTTCTAAGTTGCCTATTAGTGTCTCTTGGTTTTCGAGTTTGACCTCAGTCTTGGCCACTTGGCTTTGAGCCTTATCAAGATCGATTTTTTGATTATTCAACTTGTCCTGCAAGCCACCAATCTCATCCGTCAGCCGTTGTTCAATACCTTCACAGTTCTTTTCGCTTTGCGCAAGTTCGGTTGTAAGCTTGGTTATCTCTTTGTCTTTCAATGAAATTGTAGTGTTTGATTCTTCAAGCTTAACACCGGCTAACTCCAGCTCACCCTCCGTCTTCAAAAGGAGTTCATTGGCCAGATCTGCTTCATCTTTATACATGAGAACTTCGGCATTGTGCTCTGCATCTTTAGCGGCGCTTAATCGAGTGATTTCAGTTGAAAACAATTCAACAAATTCATCGCTAAAGCCTCGTTCTCTGAAGAGGTCCATTCGTTTGTTCTTAGCTTGAGTGTTCCATTCACGGACATCCACGTTAATCGTGGAGGTAGATTTAACGTCCGGCATCATTGATAAGACATTGCGAACACTGGTTTTCTCGCCTTTAACGAAGAGCGAATCACAAATTTCAAAAACACGTTGGCGTCGTTGTAGTTGATCTGCGGTAAGGTCTTTCTGTGTGCTGATGTCGCTCATTAGATGGTACTCAAGTTCAGATTTCGATGTCATTCATTTTAATCGAACATTGGTCGAACGTCCAGAACGAACGAACACCTGTTCGATGTTCGATAATTGTCGTGTGAAGCGAAGCACGGTAAAAATGTACCGTTCATTTACTGGATGCGTTGTTGTTAGAATTTTAGCCCCCCTACCCTCCAATAAAAGTGACACTGTAATTAACTCAGATAAATTGAATGTCAGGATAATCACGCGTAGATTTAAAGCCATAAATTGCACATTTTCTAGATCTCAGATAATTACAATTATATGTGATCTAGAAAAAATAGAGAGAATTGGTTAAACTGTAATGAACTACGAAAGCATAAGTTGGAAATGAAATGGTCGGCACTGAAATCTCACTTCATACGGACTTTTCCCGTTTAAGACCAGAACATGTTCACCAAGCGATCATGCTCGCACGAAAGCACGGTACATCGAGCGAACAGTACCAAAAAATTCAAGAGGCTATTAACCATCTTTTAAGAGAGTTCAATAAACGTGAAGAGCGTTATGCTAAGAACTCACTTTCTCAGCTCTACAGTAACTGGTCACGATTTGAGAAATGGTGTCACGAGCATGAGCATCACCCATTGCCAGCAGCCGCAGAAACAATCGAACTGTTCTTTGAAGATAAAGTCCACGACTTACATCGTAACTCAAACCGCTCATATGCTTGGGCCATTTCTAAAATTCATCGGATCTCAGGTTGTCCTGATCCTTTTCTTGATGAAATCGTTCGTGACAAGATGGCCGGTATCTTTCGCAGGAAAGTTGAAGCAGGTGAACGAATAGTACAAGCTTCAGCCTTTCGAGAAAAACACTTAGATAGAATAACCGAATTATGGCGACATTCCCCTGTCCTACGGTATCGACGTGATCTGGCATTGTTGACTGTTGCTTATGAAACTCTACTTCGGGCATCGGAAATCGCAAATATCCGTTTTGGCCACTTAGAGTACCCAGGTGACGGAACGGCATTGCTCACTATCCCTATCACTAAATCTAATCATAGTGGTGAACCTGATACAGTGGTATTTAGTCCAGAAGCTGTTGATATTATTCATGAATATGTTGAATTGGCAGGGCTTGATGACACCGATGAACAAGCCTTTTTGTTCGTTGGGATCAGCCGACACAACACTCCTTACAGGCCAAAATTAATCGACCCCACTCACCCTGAAAGCGGGAAAAACCATAAGAAAATGACGTCATGGACTGTTGAGCAGATTTTCAATAAAGCATGGGAAGCCCTTAATTTGGGTAAGGTTGGTATCGCTACTTTTACTGGCCACAGTGCAAGAGTTGGCGCTTGTCAGGATTTATTGACTGATGGGTACACCATCTTGCAAGTGCAGCAAGCTGGACGTTGGTCAACACCGGCTATGGTGATGAGATACGGTCGTGGGATATTGGCAAAAGACGGTGCAATGGCACAGAAACGAGCGTCAAGAGGAAGAACATAATCAGCCTGTTGAAACCCGATGTTGACAGCTGCGGGGTTTCATTACGTTACGCATCACCAAATAGGTCGGGCAATATTGTAGCTTTTCTGGCTGTTTCTATTTGTTCAGGCTCATCAACTACCACGACTTTTGCAGCACCAATGCCCATAAGCAAACGTTCAAGTTCCTCTTCCTCTAACTTCGTCAGTTCAAGCATTGAGTGAACGATTAACAAAGGCATCAATGTAAGCCCAGGTTGCTTTGCTTCCCGTAACATCGAACCCACCAGCTCCGCGAAACTATCAGGATTATCTAAGAGCAGTTGCTTTACTGGTATCGGTGAAATTTTACTTAACTTATTTCCTTGCCATATTAACTCGCATTGTCGTGTTGTTAGATGAATCACAGCTGGATTGGCTAGTACCTTTTTGTTGACTAGGAGATCGATACGACAAGCAATACTAATGAGCGGAATAACCAGAACCATAGCTACTAAGCTTTTTAGGTTGTTATACAGCTCTGGTTGCTCAATTATCAAATGCAGGTAATGTATCTCCAGAAATAAGAAAATACATACTATAGACATCGCATCATTTATCGTTCTTTTTTTAAGCATCTTGTTTTCTCCATTGATCTCACAATCGATATCCATCGGTGGGGATAAATTACACCGAGGTGTTCTATAGTGGTGAGTAACAGGTTCCTAACTGATTTCTAAGACTGATGCTCATAAGTGTATGAATACTCGATGGCAATCAGTTTGGCTGGTGACGTTAACCAAACAAAGGCTGAAGTTAAATAAGGTATAACGATGAGCCAAGCCTGCTCGACAATCAGTAAAGAGTCGTTGAAACTGAGGAATACAGTCCAAGCTATCAGTGACACGATACAAACTGTTTTCAACCAATTAATTTCAATCTCTCTGTGTACATTTCTTTTCATATACTCGTTTCCTTACAAGATTTAAATGTTATTGATATGGAGTATTGGACTGCGGTCATCACCGCTGATTATCTATGTTCGATATCGGCTTCAGAGTGGACTTTGTATGGCTTATGGCAATCGTCGCATTCAAATTCACCACCCGCTGGGTTGACACAAAAACCATCTTGTTCTTCTCCGCAGTGAGGGCAATATAGAGCCACATTCATCGTGTGTAATTCTGTCACTGTCTTCATATTCTCTCCCTGAGATTAACTGTGAGTTTGTTATACATCCTAAGTCTCCCAATTTAACTTCGTATCGGGTTTCAATATTTAGACGACGCTATGGAAGAAGGAAGAACTCAAAGTTGCTCTGCTCGCAGCTTTCTTTTCTGTTTGTAGGCAATGGTTGCCACTACCAAAACGAAGCAACAGGTAATCAGTGTTTCAACGAAACCGAAGAGTTCGCCATTGAAGCTAGTCACTAACATGACATGCGACCCGATACTTAGGATGCTTAACCTGAGTAACGCTTTATCAACAGGCCCCATATAGTCAGTGAGATCGAGTTTGAGCATTATTAGCCACCCTCCTTAACTGTTCTCGGATGTAGCCTTCTTGCCACTCGATATGGCATTCAGGGTCAAACTTCTCCCCTTTTCTGCTCGCAATAACTCCCGCTTTGAATTCGGTCGTATAATTCGAGTTAACGGTAAGTGTTGGTTCGCACATCTCACATGCTACTGCCGACAACAAATGAGTAAACATGCCTGAATCGTGTCGCTTCTCAGTGATTTCTAAGATTTTGACTAGAGCATGCAACTCATTACAATTGAATCTGGCCATTGTTAACCGTATTACAGGTGACCATTTTTCATATGTTTCAATGAACCCCTGCTCACCTGACAGAAATATTTGCTGCTCACGACATTGGTAAAGTCGTTGTGCTGTAGAAACGATCTTTATTGAAGTCATATCTGTTCCTTTCAACGCGAAGGCTTGAACTGTAGTTCTGTTTCTTCTGACTGGTGCTTAGGTACTACAAGCTTACATTTGAAGTACTTCCCCCGTGGCAGCTGATTGCCAACGGGGAGGCGTTTAATCCAGTCATCAAATGCAGGTTTTGAAGTCGAGGGGAGTCGTTGGCTTATAAACGGGTCTTTCAGCATGTCTGCCATTCTTGCTCTCTACTCTGTTATTCGAATATTGAGTTCAGTATCAAATAACTAATTTTAAATAAGTACAAATAGAGAGCTTGAAATAGCGAATAGATTGCAAATTGCTTGGAGGGTATATGTCGTTAACAGGCGATTTTTGGCAGGTCTTTCCACTTAGTTGTGTATTGCGGGGACAGCATTTCGCGACGCATGCCCCAAGATGTGTTGGTTGGTGTTCCTTGCGCAGCCATAAAAATAGTGTCAGTGCCGTATTTCGCGTTAATCTGATCAAACGAAGCCATTAACTTCGCATTATTGGGTTGAGGGTTAAATAGATCGGCTTGCTCATGCTTACCATCAACGAGATCAATTAGCCCAACACCTACTTTGTAATATTGAACGCCTTCTTTGTAGAGTGAGTGTGCAAGAGCACAAGCCGCGCTGGTTAAGGTATCAACGTCAGCTGTCGCATACTCAAATCTATGAGTCGCTTTGTAACTAACCGGCTTTTCGTCAAATGGTGAATTTCCTGCAAAGCAAACCAACACTTTACAAAGTGACTGTTGATCGCGGATCTTGCGTGAAGCAATGCCCACATGCAGGCTGATTGCTTGTCTAAGTTCATCGAATTCCGTTATGCGCTTACCCAAACTGCGCGTGGAAAATACCTGTTGTTTGTCGGCTCTTGCTACATCGAATGGAATGCACTTTTCACCATTCAGTTCTCGTATTGTGCGCTCTACACCGACATCGAATTCTTTTCTCGCCTTCGATGGTGACAAATTCGCTAATTGCGCTGCAGTAGTAATACCCATGAACTGAAGTGACTTTGTACGTTTCCGGCCAATTCCCCATACAGAGCCCACGTCGATAGCCTTGAGAATTTGTTGGGTTTCTTTCACTGAATCCAAAACACATACCCCCTGATAACCAGGTAGTTTTTTCGCTGCATGATTCGCCAATTTTGAAAGGGTGAGCGTCGGGCCGGTTCCCACACAGACCGGGATCCGACACTCTTTCCATATTGCCTTTCTAATTGCTGCGCCATGCTCTCGTAAACAAGGGATGTTTACGCACTTCTCCAGATTTAGGAAGCTTTCATCGATAGAATAGATCAGTTGTTGAGGTCCAAAACGAGCAATCACTTGCATCATGCGGAAGCTCAAACTAGAGTACAATTCGTAATTCGATGAGAAGACTGTAACGCCATGCTGCTCACATAATGCCTTGATTTTAAAGTAAGGTTCGAATTTAGGAATGTTCAAGGCTTTCGCTTGATTATTTACCGCTACGGCACAACCGTCGTTGTTACTAACGGTGATCACTGGCTTACCGCGTAAATCGGGTCTGAATACCTGATGGCAAGAATTGTAGAAAGAATTTCCGTCTATCAAAGAATACATAGTTAACCCGAAAACATTGTTGATACGCGATGTAATCTAATGGAACTCGACACCACTCCTTCTATTGAGAAGCAATCGTGGTCATCAATTTTGACCGGTTTCATAGAATCATTTGCACTGAGTAAGCGACGACCTTTGATATCTAAAATTTTACAAACCAGTTCACCGTTTAAATTTCCGATGATAGTGTCGTGTTCCTTTGCAGTAAGAGCTCGGTCAACAATCAGTACATCACCTGAAAATATTCCTACCCCTTGCATGCTGTCTCCCTGCGCCAGAGCTAAAAAAGTCGATGATGGGTGTTCCACCAGCAACTCATCGAGACTCAACTCCAGCTGTTTATATTCAGCAGCTGGGGACTCGAAACCAACCACACCTGCACTCACCGGATAAGTTAAAATATTCATAAATCGATACTGTTCATTTATACAGTGTGATTCTAGCCTTGAATTTAGATAAAAGGCAAGTGAATGTCTTTCAAAGATTCCGAATCTACTGAACTTGGGGTGTGATGTAGGTTGAGACGGCGCTGCTTTGAGATGAAGAGCCCTTTATACGATAACATAATATGCTATCGTATAAATTCTTGTTTAGACCAATATATCTATGATCTCAATATTTGGGTTTTGGACAAATAATGTTAAGTTATTGCAATAATTGATAAATTTTAAAGGTGTTACCATGCCATTAGTTAGGTTTGCAGTTTTAGTCGTTATATTATGTTTCGCTTGGTTGGCTCTAGTTCATATTTTCAATGACTATGGTGTCGGGGTTGGTCTGATCTGTTTGGGCTTGTTTATGTTTCTCGGAAGGAAGCTATCAAAGAGAACGCTGTCAAAACTCAAGTCTCGACAGCAGTAAACCATTCACTCGCACACAATACCATCCCCGTCTCGGTCAGACATGAAGGCGTATGCTGGGTGATGCGCCGTTACTGGTGCAATCCCATGATTTCGAGCTTCTGCGCAAGTGATTCGTCCATTGTTGTTATCGTCATACATTGACAACGCATCTCCCGTCGTTTGGCTGATGTATTCGCTAGGCGTACTTCCTGCAGGTGGGTAAAACACCATCTCAAACGACTGACAATTCTGGATAACACTCTCCAACGTGTTTACTTCGACAGGGTTTACACTAAGACCGTACTTAGTTTTTATTTGAATGACACGTTGCGCAAACCAACATTGGTTTCTTGGTGGTAACCACTCGCCTGCATCCAAACCGCATTTCCCTGTAGCGCTACAACGGTTCACGGCTGGGGATGCAAGAGTTAAGTTCAATAGATCGGTTGCAAATGCTTTTCTCGTTTCTGTGCTCGCAGAACAGAGTCCACTATCATGCCCCTCACTCGCAGCAACAATATGCTCAATGTCTGTCTCAGACGTCGACTGGTAGTAGATTCCAGTATATGGACCGTAAATATGGCCTTCCATACTTTCCACTATCGCGTGCTCTACAGAGGCCGGATAAGGATACTGAGCATCCTTGTCATAGGGTGAGCAACGATGCTCTTCCGCAACAACCAACCCACGCCACATTTCATTTCCTAAAGATGAAAACGAAACGAGCAAAGCAGTTACATAAATTAGATTACGAACAATCCTTATCATAACTTTCTCCAAGATGATAACTAACGTTACATTGTCACTAAAGCTATGACCAACAGCTAGACAATATCTGTGACCACAGTCGTTGGCCTTTCTTATGACCGCGTATATCGACGACTTTCACGGTAACAGGCGTGCCTACGAGTTCGGTTTCATATTTCTTGCAGGTCTTTATGTTATATAAGTTTCCAGACGCATTAGCCAGTGAGATGCCCAATTCTTTTGACAACCCTGCCGCAGTGTAATGTCCACCGGACTCCAACATAAACGCCGCCACCTCTTGAGTGCTCATTTTATCCTGTGTCTCGCCTGTAGTACTTAAGATGCCTGAATTCATAACCGTCACACCCCTTTATATTGACCAGCATCATATTCGCGCATGATATTGGTCGCTGTGAGCTCAGATACCTCTATTTCTCCGTCTATACCACGAGTCTGATCTGAAAAACGGACACGGAGTGTTTCGCCAGTATCTTCGATAATTTTTGCATGTATTTGCTGGCCACTCGATGAATACCCTCGACCAGTGTTAAACGTGATTTCACTTTCTTTTGTCTGCATATCTCAACTCCTGAAATTGGATTTCACATGGATATACAACACCGATCGGGTTTGTTAAGGACTAGCTCGCTTGAGCCATCACTATATTTGGCTGCGGCCATTGTTATGCTGGATTGTTCATGATTGAATGGAAACCCTAAAAATTTCAACTCACTGTTTTATGGGCAGTATATTGGAGATGACATTCATGTCGAAGCAATTGAAGGACGGCGGGTTGCAATACGTATCTCGCATATTGACTAATAAATATAATGTTTCATTTTCAACTCTAATACTCATTGATGCTACGAGAAACGGTAACTTAATGACTGTGATAGCCGCACTTTACGGAATCGAAAGCAGCAGTGGGCAGTCATACCAATTCCTTAGTGATACAGTTAAACATGCCAACAAGAAAGCAACGTTACCAATTTTTCAAATCACGAATATGACCAGACATGACTTAATAGAAATGGGTATAGAACCGATTTCCGGAAGGCGTCCACGCTGGCTATCGTTAACCAAATACGGAACGACTATCCTCAAAGAATACGACAAACTGATGTATGAATAAGGCTCCCACATTGAGAGCCATATCATTACTATCTTTTGTTTAATTCGCGCTATTTCTCTTGAAGAGCAGAAGCAAGATGTTCAAAGAGCGGTAATCGCTATACTGTTAGACATCGCGAAAAAGGTGTCGCCGGATGATGTTAGATACGGTCGTTAACTAACTTTCTCTGTATCCACATAGAGAGCACACATATCGTGCATAGAATGAGTGAAATATCGGCTAGAGATTTGGTATCGACGCTTAACAATGAAGAAACAGGTTCGACATACATCATGACGACCAAGAGAGTAAAGGCGACTGTCAGCCTCTTATAACCTCTTCCAATAGACATACGCATAACCTTTACTCCATGTTCCAATTTTTGATGGAAAGCAACCCAATTGGCCCTTCTGCTAAACTGAAGGTGACGGCCCAGAGCTTCCACGAAGTGCTTTCGTGTGGGTTCTTAATCCATACGAGAATTGCGGGAGCGGTGCCGCATCCAACCCAAAACCCAAATGTGATATAGAAGATCACCAATAACCATAGTTCTTGCATAAAGTTGAGCTCCTTTAAGTGTCTAGCGCCTTTTCCTCGACGCATTCTTGATGCGCTACTGACAATTGCTTGGTTTCGAGATGCTTCACAACAACCGCATTTTCAATGACCTTTGTATTGCAATAAGGGCATCGAGAAAAGCAATCAACACCTATGTTCTCAAGCACTTTCACTGGCAATTTATTCGTCATACAAGGCTCATTTTGTTTTTAACCAATAATTGTATACAATAACATAATACGTTATTTAAGAGTCTTCCAGAATGACAAACCGCAACGCTGATTGGGTGCGATTCTTCAAATTAGAAGAACAGTTCTTCGACGATGTGATCTCTTCTTCAAGTGAAGTGGAGTCATTTGGTTCGCATTGCTACCCAAAATACAGTGAAGAATTTACTGAATCGGGCCATCTTCGTCTGACCAAACCTCAACATATTCGATGGATAGGTCACGTCAATGGCGATCTGGACCTATTCGATAAACTTCAAAAACAAGCGGAAGAAATTTATGACTTACACCAATCTCTAACGCTTTCTGAAAAAAGATGCTCTCGTGAACCGATATTTTTATCGGACGCGACGCGTATCGGTGTTTACAAAAACGTTGCACACTCTTCTAATCTAATCACCAGTACTGAAGAAGTGAGTTTAGTTCGAGGTAAATATACCGCTACGCCAGCTGATGACATTCAGAAATACAACGAAATGCGAGAGGAACTGATTAGACTCGGCTTTAGCACAGCTATAGTGTCGTTGGCTCCAGTAACACTGTCACTGAAAGTAAGCACAAAAGAACTAGTTAACCATTTTGGTCGCGAAGATATTGTGTACCGGAGACAAACCGGTCACCAATACCGCAGCCGAGTATATTCGGATCGAAAATCCAAGCCGATGAAGCTTGGGTTCTTTATTAGTTTGAATCCAATTACTTATCACTCAGTTGTCTCTCCCAGAGAGTCACGCGAAGACTCGTACCTAAACAGCGGTGAAGCCATTCCATTCGTTGGCCCATGCGACGGTGAGTTTTGGATCAGTAAGACCTCATAATACCCCTAATGAGGTCACTTAACCGATTACGCTTGCTCTTCTACGTCAGATGATTCGGTAGACTTCTTCTCTTCAACCATCTTTTTCGTTCCGCCAATAGTCAACAGTAGACCCGCTAAAGTTGGAAGTAGCTGAAACATCGCGAGGTTTTTGACATCAGTTGGAAGACTGTTTCCCAAGACGACTTCTTTTACAAACTCAAAAAGCGGGTAACCACTCGTTGCTGCTTGAAAAAACAGAGACATTCCACAACACAGCATTAATATCAAGCCAATGCATGTAATTCGAAAGTAAAAATTCTTCATATTCTTGTTCATCATTTCTAAATACCTTATGTCTACTGACTGTTTGTGTTCAATTCAGTTATACACGGCCCAATGTCTCCTTTTACAAATTAGCGACACGAATATCGAAAGTTATTTGACAAACCCTACCGGCTAATACTGGCTCCATGGAGCCGTTTGGGGACCTCCACCCCCTTAGTTATGTCAATTTAATCGCATAGATCGGCCTGCTTATTTGAATTTCTTTGCTCGATGCTGAGTTATTCTCGGTTTACATAGCCGATCTCCGACATCGTGCGCAGCAAAAGAAAACTGGAGTAAATCATGACGACCAATACGACTTCGCCCTCCCCAGAAATAAGTAGCACTGTCCGGTTAGTGGCCGCGTTAAAAGTGTTAGGTGTAACAGATGAGACGCCCTTGCATTTACGCCAACTGCTCATCAGTAGCATCTTGTCGGTTGCTAGGTTTAATGCTGACGTCGATTTAATTGATATTTGTGAGGCTTCATTGGATCGCTTGCGTACCGAGCTCAAGGACAATATCAGCGAAAGCTCGGGCTCACCGATTCATTAATTGGAGGAACAAGCCATGAAATTCAATACAAAGTACCTTCTTTCTTGCGTGGCCATAAACTGGTTAATGTCCATCGGTGTCGCTAATGCTGAGTCAGATAAAGTGAATTTGCATACATGGAAGCAGTACGGCGAAGCTGCGTCAGGAGACTGGACGGTGAGTTCAGATGGCCAAAGTGTCTACCAAAGCATCAACGGACACCCCACTGCGTTTATGAGTGCAACCAAATACGAATATCGAACCTTCAAAGGGGTCATTCAAGTAGATGCGGGAGCTGGAGACGATGACTACATCGGGTTCATTTATGGCGATCCTACTGCTGGTGGTTTTTACCTCTTCTCATGGAAAAAACTGCCAACCGGCGCAGACAATGGATTCAGTTTAATTTATTTCGATGGCACCTTAGATGAGATGAAATCATATGGCTGGACGGTTCATGATGTTGAACAAGGCCAAAACACCATCTTGGGTAAGAAGCGAAATGTAGAATGGATGCATGGCCAGCCCTACCAATTTGAAATGCAGCTATTTCCGAATCGGATCGTGACCAAGTTAGATGGCGCTACAATCTTTGACGTCAATGATCTAACCGTTGCACCGGGATATTTCGGCTTCTTCAACTGGTCACAAGGGAATGTGCGTTATAACTCCATTCAGCAACTGTATCCACCTATCGCTGAACACAAGACTGGCGATATATCACAAGGGACTCCTTTTACGGTGGCCGGGACTTGGACAGACAAAAACCCAACCGACTCTCACACCTGCATGGTAAGCCAGCAACCGTATTATGGTTTAGTGACGATGACGCCCCCATGCACCTTTACCTATACCCCATCACCAGATAATGATGGCATTCAGACATTCAAATATAGAGTGACTGACGAGTCGAACTTGTTTACAGACGGGATTGTCGATGTGAATGTACGTTCGAGTGGAACATCTTTCACGTTGCCACCACACCTTATATCTGGACAAGAAAAAAATGTCTTCACCCAAATCAAGTCAACAAAGACTGACGGAAAGCCCGTGGTCAATATAATCAATAAGCCTAACTTTATGCGATTAAATGACTTGGGTGTCATCGAAATGAATCCGACGGATGATGATCTTGGGATGCATCACGACATCACCTTTGAAACGAGCGATGGCCTCTCGACGTACAATGCAGGCACATTTGATATTCAGGTCATACCCTCGACAAACAATGACTACTTGAACCAAAACTTCGAAATTATCACCTCTGATGTGCAGCTGCTGAATTTGGACAATACGCCTCACACACTAGTCACCATTCCAGCACTTGAAAGTGGTGAAGGAAATTTAGTGGAAGGCCCACATGAGGCTTTAATCACCGCTGATGCCAGTAACACCCATGACATGATGGTTGGTGATAAGATTGCCGCACCAGGTGATACGGTATCTATCACGGTCAACCTTGATAAAACAGGGACAGCTTTACCCATTTTCTATTTTACTCCGGATGCAGAAATAGCGAACTTTAGCATTGAATTCCCTTGGATCGACTCACCTCATGATTGGCGATACGTCGTTCAGAGAACTTGCTCAGACGCCGATTCAAATCGATGTGATCGAACATTGGAGATGGACCGGTTGAAAGCACCAACTGGCAACTTGCAAGTCTTTCTCAGAAAGAGTGCAAATGCTGAGTATCATAGTTATGGTTTTGCTGACCCTTCCACTTGGCGCGATTCCGATTTGGACGAACACCTTGCGACACTCAGTGAAGGTGACATAGTGGCCATCAACATCAATCAGAAATCAGATGCACTGAACGACTTCATCAATCAAGTTATCACACAGTTTGGTGATGGCGATTTGAGTAATAAGCTATCAAATATTGAAGACCAAGCGATCTTGCTCTATCGAATTGGAAGTGGAGTAAAAGAATATAAAACACAAAAGAGTACACGCTGGGGGACATCTGCGGTGACATGGTTGAGTTTGAACCAGTAACAGATGAAAGATGAAAAAAATTGCTCCCAATGGGAGCAATTTTTGTTTTAGTTAAAATTGTTCTGGTACTCGAATACCATGACTACGTAACAACCTGATGAGGTTGGACTGCACGTAAGCCAAAGTACATTCGCACCCTTCAAAATAACCTTTGTCGATAGCCAAACTGGTATTTCGACGAAGTTTTTTGTTTTGTTCATCTTCTCGGAACTCAAATAAGAGCGCCTTTAGATCATCTTCTAAGTTGTTTGTTTGA
This sequence comes from Vibrio sp. 10N.247.311.13, assembly GCF_041467595.1. Classification (NCBI taxonomy): domain Bacteria; kingdom Pseudomonadati; phylum Pseudomonadota; class Gammaproteobacteria; order Vibrionales; family Vibrionaceae; genus Vibrio; species Vibrio sp. 10N.247.311.13. The sequence continues at coordinate 106,276 of NZ_JBFSUX010000010.1, forward strand.
GTTGGGGCTGTTTCATTCGCTACAGATTCCGAAGCTTGAAGTTTCATCCATGACCAAACATAGCTTTTGTTAGACTGCATTGATTCAGCAAATCTTCCGATAGTCCTTATGGATTGATGTTTCGCATACTTAGACCATAGGGGCTTGGCCAATTCATCAGTCAGGAATGGGACAAACTTAATTGACATCGTTTCTTGTATGTTTTCATTCGAAGCACGCAGTGGAACGATTAACGTATCCCCAAATTCGACAAATGAATGAGACGCAGCCATTAAGAACTCAATTGAGTAGTTTCTGGTCGGTGTAAGTAACCCGTGTTTGCTCGTATCGTAATCAAAATGATTATCGTGACGTCGTAAGCACAAGTACTCATGAAAGGCAGTACTAAACTTACATGGGGTAAGAGAGTTATTAATCATAACCCACTCAGCATCTATCACTTTATTGAACATGAGAACGTTCCTCTTGCTTTACTTCCAAACCCATCACGACAGGTAAAAAAGTACGTTGAAACTGACCAGCCACCAGCACGTCGCCAACGTAAATAAATTGGGAACCGGCATGTTCAGCTGTTTCAGGAGTGAAATTAGGGTTAGGTACGAATTGACGAGTGCATTCAAGTGCAACAACGGTCCAATCACTGGACATTGCGAACTCTTTGCTCTGTTGAGTCGTGTAACCTTGGTTGAGGTAATGCTGGTAACTTTCCTCGACTAAGAATTCATCACGAATCGTAAGTTGTTCACCAACAGGGATCGTCTCTGCACCAAATTGACAATCTGCAATTACAGTGGAAGATGACAAGCCAATGATGCAAGTGAGTGCAAATTTGCTCATTAGGTTACAATTCAAATTTGCTGGTTTTGTTGTGAAAGACATAGTAATTCCTCGGTATATTTCGTGCGTAAGCACATGGGGTTTAGTAAGTGCAGATGTCATTTTTTAGAATGAATATCGATTTCTGAACTGCATGATTTAAGGACCACCTCAAGATTCTCTTCGGGGATCTCGTTAACTAGGCGACCTAAAAAATATTCCACAACGACGGCTACATCAGCACCTTCTAGATGCATTGCGACCGGTTCTGCCATGGCTTTCTCTGTCATTTCAATATTCATAATCACACCTGTTGCTGTGAGGGTAGTTGTCTAATTTTCCAAGCGATTCCTTGCGGGAATGACCTAGCGTAGCGATACACATTTCCTGCTTCTGTATCTTCAAACATTTTCTTCTTCACCTTGCCGTTTATCTTGTAGAACAAGATAAAGTCAGCAAACTTACTTATTGGGATATTTCGTGGCATGAGTTAGCTCCTCCAAGAACTGGAATTCGAGACGTACTAGGCCACCACACGGGTTAGCTAATATGTCCCGTGTTGGGTTAGGTTTATTGGGGTTTAGATGGGATCTATCCGTTGGTGTTTGTTGGGTTACAAACTCCGAGAGATGGGTTACTTCTTGAGAAGGGGTTGTATAACGTCATCTTGAAAAAGATGGTCTATACGAGCAATGATGCAGTCGCCTGCGTAACTATCTATTTGGGCACTTTTAGCTTTCAAATCATTGAATGATTGATAGGTATCAGTGAGTAAATTTGATGGTGGTCTATTGAGCAATTTAATGCGTCTGACAGATTTAATAAGACTGATCTCGATGTCTACTAAAGCTGACAGTTGTTCGAAAGTAGTCATGTGGTATCTCCATTTATTCAATGGTCAACAATGAGAGAAAATCACTAAATCAAAACTTGGACAATTGGCACACTGACGTAGCCAGTTCTGCATGATTTTCCAGTTAATTTAATAATTCCAGCCTCGACAAGAACATCTTCAATTCCAGTGTTTTCACTGTAGTTTTTGATGCAGGTTTCATTTGTCAGTAGGTTGGCATTACTAACACAGGTTGTTGCAACACAAATTCGTTCACCGGGAAAGGTGTCGTTGTTAATGTTGTCATCGGTTTCAGCAGCAATCAGCTCAAGCGCAATTACACCGTTAGCGTAATGACGTTTAGCAATGCAGCAATCAAAACCAAGGAAGTTAAGTACATTCATATCTGGACTCCAGTTATTCATGGGACTATTTGGTGTGTAAACAAGATTTGTATGTGAACGTTGGTAACTCAGAGAGAGTTATTAGGGGCAGTCAAAAGACTGATTACATTTCAGATGGCGTAATAACCAGTTGAGTTAGAGGAATTTCCTCGCTGCCCATTGGACAGTGTGTTACTCAGTTTGCCCTTGTACTATGGCAAAGTAATCAGTGACTGTTTCCAATTAGTCAGCTTATTTTGCTTGTTTTGAGTACGCGTGCTTTCTAACCATTGCAGATAGCGCACACGTACATCGTGACCGTGGGTTTCAGTCATTACCTATTCAAATCGATATAGTTCTCATGAAGATTGATGACTATTATCGCTGGACAATAAGTTTGAAACTTTTCTACGTCCCAAAGCGTGTGTCTAGGTACTACCAGAATCCAATACTGACCATAAAGATCAATGCATAGACTCAATCAACGTAATGACTGGAACGTCACATTGCCTCTAGTTATCTCTTCATGAACTTTCGGGCGGTGCTTAAAATTGACTAAAACTTCATACTCTTGCCCAAATTCAACATTGTCACCAAATGGACCTATAATAGCCTTTACATTTGTATCAACTGGAACCTCGATTACACATATTTTTATGGGCTTCGTATAACCATTTTTCAATGCGTGGTAAATCGCGATGTAAGGAGACAAAGTTGTAGACACAGGTTTGGTCCAGTCATCATTTTCATTTTCAGAACAGACACCGCGAAACAAAATCTGACCTTTGGCTAATGAAAGACCTTTCTCCTGTATTTCCATATCTAAATTAATGAAATCATCGACATTGAAACCTCTATAGTTTCTCTGAAATAGTTTAAATATCGGGGTATCACCGTTACTGGCCATACTCTCTTGCCATTGATTCAAAACATTTGAACTTTTAAGGAATTCTTCATACTTAATACATTCATTAGGTTTTTTGTGGGTACTAGGGTCAATGTGATATCCATAAAGCCCTGAAAACATGTCTAAACAACTTTCCAGACTACCGTCCCAACCAAGTAGCTCAACATCAAATTTATCTATGAGTACCCCCTCCATCGAAAAATATAAAGCACTTAAAAGTCACCTTGTTAACTAAACTCAACCAATCGAATAAGCTGGCGACTAGGTAAACTAGTTTGCCATTCGAGTAACTACTTCCTTATATATATGTCCATATCCCTCTGAACCGCGTCTCAGTAAGTAACTAAAATCTACCGGTCTTGTATCATAAACTTCGAATGTGTCATGAAAAGCGCTATCGCGACCAACAAATACTTTCTCCAAACAATCGTCAAACTGATCAGCAGTGATGTCGACAACAATAGTTTCATTCACCGTTAACCAAACATGGTTATTTTCACTGTACTCGCATTCCGGAGATGGACGTTTGCCGACTGACTGTACAACGTTAACAGCATATTTTTCTCTCAAATAGAGTCCCAAAATTACACTAGATACCTCACACGAACCTGAAGGAAACCTTTGAAGCTCAACATCAACATAGGTTGACTCTGAAACGACCTTCTTAATCACTTTCCGGACCAGGGTAGCCACTGTTTTTAGTTCTGATACTTGCACTTAATCTCCTTATCAATCATTAGCTAATTCCTTATATTGGGAATTTTTCGCGATTGAATTTCGTCTATGTTGCGGTCATCAAATATAAAACTCAACCAATATCAATCTATGATGTGTGTCGAAAGATAATATATTTGAAGAGCTCAAGAACTATCACTATCATAATTGCCATTCTTTATAATATTTTCAGTTAGTTAGAAAAGGAACTGGTGAATGAGAAGCGTTGTTAGTGATGATAAAATCACGGATTTTAGGGAGTTAGTGAACTCAAACTCTAGCTTTGTGTATCAAATCTACAAAGATAAAGGCGGTAAGAACCTTTTTAACCTCGTTTGCTCTGCTATGGATTGGATCACTGTTTCTGTTAGGCACTTAGAAAATGCACCTGAGTTTGACAAGAATATAGATAGTAGATGTATGCAGGTCTACTCTCTTATCTCTTCAATAGACCTCATTTTCGAGTCAATCAAACAACTCCATCGAGTGTTTATGAATGACAATAAAGATCCGTTTCATGGTGAAAAGAAATGCTTCAAAGCTCGCCTCTTCCCTAATGAAGATGACAATAATTACTTTAAAACTATCAGGGCGTGTTTCGGTGCTCACCCAGTAAATCTTAATCAAGAGAATTCAAAGCGATTCGCAAGTTGGCCATTTACAAGCAGTTTCAACACTGGCGACCTGAGTGTTCATTTGTACAGTCGAGATGTGGGTAAAGAGGACTTAACGTTAAACCTGAATATCAATGAGCTGTTCGAATTTCTCAAGATACGATATGAGTACCTAGATGTTATCGCTGATAGGATTGAAACGCTGTTTGTTGAGTACCAACACAAACTTTCAAAAGAAAAAATTGAGACTAAACCTGATCCTTTAGAACAACTCTATGTTCTTCGCACTGAGTCAGAAAAAAGATTAGATAACGAATACTATAATGGAGAGATTGATGACCTCATTATGATTTTTGAAGCGGAAGTAACTGACGCTGACCTTGTACCATTAGCTGATAAGTATAAAGAATCCCTCCTACCTCTGATTGAAGAGATTAAGACGAATCTACAAGAAATGAACATCGTTGACCTAGCAACCATTAGTGTACTGAGATTAAGATCTGACCTTAATAAAGAATTACGATACGAACTCGGAAAGTTCTACACTTGGGTTCACAGTGGTAGGTATGATCCGCTACTCGAATACTATTTTGAAAGGTTCGACGCTTCTACTGATGGTAAGTTCAAGTTCACCAAAACTGATGACATCAAACTTGCGTTTCTTAAAACAAAACTTATGCTCACTGAAAGGTGTGAATAAGTTGGCTTTGCCCTTTTCTTTAGCTGCTCAATACTTTTGAATATCAAAGTGACCTCAACATTACTGTTTCAACTTTGGACTGTATCTCATTAAGGGGCAAAGCCTTCTCAGAACACTGCTAAACCAAAATGGCAAACTCGCTCACGCCACTTGAACGGGAAAATCAAGCATGAAAGGTGAATGCTTTAACTGCACTCAAACTTACTATCATAAATGCCCCCTAGTGTATCGTCGGTTGAGTGTTAGGCAGCGAGTTCAGGTTGTGTTCAATTTGTTCAGCATCCGACATCTTACTGGCGATGTAGTGTTGGGTCCCCTCTTGTCGTGTTATCGGATCGATATTGATGATTTTGAGGTTGCCTGGAATGATGGCAGAACCAAATTTGGTAGATAGGTATTCGAGCTTATGAAAGATTTGAATCACTGCGGCTGCACAGTTGAGAGGCTTAACCTCTTCGAGATAATAAGTGTAATGATCGAGAGGATTGCTACGTTCTGTATGCTTTTCACAATATGCCTGCATGAGCTCCATAGTTAACGCACCAGTACCGCAAAATGGTTCATAGACCTCGTTATCATTGAGCCCCATCATTTGCTCTAAAAAATCGTCATCTTGATGATTGTTCATTCGTTTCGTCTTTGTATTCACACCTAACTCAATCAGAATGTCCCCGATTGGATCACTGTACCCATTAAGCATTGCATTGCTTAACAACTGTGCAAGCTCTACCACCCCATCTTGTACTGATTCTTTAGAATCTAACCTTGTAGTCACTTTGTGCTGATTAGTATGCGCAAAGGCCCAATAGAAGACAAAATCAGAGAAGGATTTGGAATGGCTGTCGTCAAGGTTCCAACTGGTGATGATATTCAGTGCTTGGTTGATCGTGTCCTGTTTATTCATGTGCGCTAACCCATTTAAGTTCTTGATAGTCGGTTAAAACGGTTATGCAACATACGAATGCGGATTTAGGAAGTATTTCAAAGAAATTGAAATTTAGGGTGAAGCGATATGGCTGGATGTGTCAAAGCGGATGGAAATGGTGGATGAAAAGCCACCGATCGGGTGACTTTTCATCTTAACTACAAGGTATGCAGCTACTTATTCAGGTAACGTGTCGAGAAACACATTTTACCTCCTAAGTCTTTTAAGCGGCCATCGAGTTCTTGACGACGCTTTTTTTCAGCTTCACAACTTTTGCAGGTTCCCATCTCACGCTGGCCATGTTTAGTGGTGCGCTTGACGTGCCAAAATTCTTTAGTGAGCGGAAAAAAGTGATTGCATAAGGTACATCGTTTTTCAATACCAATGGCAGTCAATTTCATTTTTCCTAGCTGAGAGTTTTTACGCAAAATGTTGTCAGTGATTGCAAAATGGCAGGTGTCTAGTGACATCGCGATATTGGCAATTGGTACTTCAAACTTTTTGGCAATTTCATTTATCGGCATATCTTCTTTGGATAACGCTTTAATTAAGATATGGTCGGTATCATCTAAATAGGTTGATTCCACGATAGATTCCTCCAATTTTGAGGGATCTATCCCTATGAGGGAAGATCCCTCACGGGTAGTGGTGGGTTGTATCAAGGTTTGGGGTTAAATGAAGTAACCTTGATATGGACAGCTCTCAGAAGCAGGGTAATCACTGTATTGCTTACCTTTTCTGAAACTGAATTTTAATGGGTATTTAACTGGTGCTAATTGCAGGTCAGTTCTCAAATGCGATGGGAGATCGTTTGGTCTAATTTCCTCGCCGTTCACGATAATGAAATCGGAAAAAGCTTGGAATTGGGTAAACTCGCGTTCAAGCAGTGCAGGGTTCACCTGTCTTAGCACATCCAACTCATTCTCTTTAATGAATAGATGGTTATCGTATTCAAAAGAGTCTAAGCCAAAGGCCAATTTTATCCCCAGAGTTCGGAGCTCATCGTCATCGTATGAGTTCGTGACTGTCGTTGGCAAATTATGTTTCGCTAACCATGTATAAGCATCAACACCTCCGAAAACACCATAACCTTCATAAGCCGGCTCATATATTGGGTCTTCGTTGTTTGGTTGGAGCATGTACACTGGACGACACTTCTCAGTACACGTATTAAAGATTGACTGTTTTGTGTCAGCGGTTTTGAAAGAAAAAAAGCCCATAATGTGTTCCTCTGCATAAGGTGGTTAACCTATGAGGCACACAACTCCCCTACGGGACGTATGCCCCAAAGGGAGTAAAAGGAAGATTCCTTTAAGATTGGTTACTTCGTTAAGAAGTCAGCAATAATGCTCATGGCATCTTGCGTATTTTTGATGACTGCTGCGGCGCTAGTGTCTCCGTGGTCCGAAGCGTCATACCAAATATCAGCAACAGCGCCATCTTGAAGAGCTTCAACCTCAGTTTTAGGCACAGTGCCGAGAAATGATTTCAAGATGTATAACGCTGAACTGTGCAATGTATCTGCACGGTCAGAAATCATCTTTTCAACCAACTCTGCGCTGATGTCTTCAACGGCTTCACACTTATTGTCTTCAATGAATTCGAGCAACTTGGCTTTATCATCGAGCAATTCAGAATCAATAACTTCACTAAGGTACGCGCCAGCGGCCTCAAGATAGAAGTATTTCGATGCTGTTAAGTTGTCTAGAAACTCCAAAACGGATCGAGGGGCTTCAACATCTTGCGATGTAGGTGTTAGTTCATTCATGGTATACCTCTTGAAATGAGGGGACCGCCCTAATGGGTATCGGACCCACAGGGGGTTAAGCTATAAATAGCTTCGCAATTAAGTCAGCTAAACTGATTATCCCTAAAAGAAATCCAATCAAACCTAAACGAAAGGAAAGCTTTACATTGAGATCTGGGAACGTCCAAAACCATCTTGTAATGTCCCACCAGTCAGCTGTATTCACAGACAAACGAACGTCTTTATTAAAGGTCACACCAAGTTCATTTACACCATCGTAATCGATAGCAATATATTCCTTGTTCAGCCCTTTAATCTTGCCGCCATTCCCCATGCAATATCGGATTATCCATTGACCATTCTCTTTGTTGGTGATTCGAATTGCCGTTCGTCTTTTTAGCTTTAAGCTTCCAAAACCAACACGACTGTTTTCGAATCGAACAATTGAATGAGACAGGCCAGAGTCTTCATCAGGCAAACGCAGAACACGTTGAGCAATCATAAAGCTGTGACCATCGTGTATTCGACGACATGGACGTTGAATATCTAAAGTTTTGCGATTCATCAGTTTGCCTCCGTCAGTTCAATCGAACGCTGAATACAAAGAGACATAAACGCAGCCATGACTGGATGATTTAGATCTTCGAACCAACGTTGCCATGACTTCCAGCTAGAGTTTTCATCTAAGCTACATTCCGCAAGAGCAGAAGAATGCACGCAAGCATGGCTCAGTAATTGAGTGACTTTGCGTACCAGTGTTTCTTGATATCGAATACCCGTCACATCGAAAGGAAGTTTGCACGAAAGCTGTTCGGCTTCTTCGGTTTCAATCGGAAAGATATCGTCATTTTTTATCAAGAACGCTTGATGACTTGCTTCAAAACAAAATGTCACGAAGTGTGGATTCACGCCTTTTCCAATTGGAAACAAGACACTGCCACAAGGCTTTACAACCCAGAGAAATTGGGTGGTTGGGTTATCACGGCGAGTACGATTCAAGCTACGCGCATCAGCTTCAATATCATCAATCGCAACGATTGGTAATCCGAAGGGTTTTGCTGCAGTTAAAAGCATATCTGAAGTGATCATATTCAGTTCCTCCAAGAACTATTAAGGTTTTGAAGGGACAACTTCCCACAGGGAAGAAAGTCCCTGCTAATGGGTAAGATGTAAGGGGTTGAGCTATATAGCTCTTTGCTTGACTAGACCTAGACTCGGGCTAGTCGTGCTGAATGCACGTTTGCCAAAAAAACGAATCGATAGTTCTTGAAACAGGTACATTTCAAACATCGACTCAGGGCTAAATGAGCAATATAACTTGCGAGTACCAAACCAACTTCTTTCCATGATGTCAGCACCAAAGCTGGATACAATCGATTCAAACTGCTTGAGTTTGTACTGATCTTCCCAGGTTGTAGGTTTGACGATCCAAAAAGACATGGAATGACAATAAGGCATAGCCTCATAACTCACTGCTTGCTTGAATGCCAATCGTAATGATTTAAGCCAGCCTTCAGGGGTTGCCCATCGACCATTAGGCTTTAAATCGCCACTTTCAACACTTCGGCACCATTCACATCCGTATTTTTGGAATAGTGAATACTCAGTGTCGACACCGCAATACATCCAATCTCGGGTGCGCTTTCCTGACTCTGTATCAACACAATTGGACGGACCAATTAAGAGTTGAAGCATGTACAAGTTATCCGTTGAGATGATCTTGAACCGTCTGAAAAGTTCGGCATCGATATCGTAATCGCTCATAGTTGAACAATTGATATTGAAATGTTTGAGTAGGAAATCTTTCTTTTGTTGACTTACTACATCTGCAGGACAGAACGTAGCAAATTTCTCATAGATGATTTCATATGACATAAGGGTTTCCTCCATAGGAATTGGGGATACAAGTTCAATGTCTTTGATTGACGTTGAGTTTGTTGGGGTTATGGGTAATTAAGGTAGTTCGATGTCAATGTCTGATTGCGAATCAACGCAACAAACAAGTATTTCACCGTCTTGCTTATATCCAATAGGGTCATTTAAGTAAGTAGGAGTGCCAGTAGCTTTGAGACGACAAGCGCCACAGTAACCATTTCGGCATTCAGAATTTACTTTGTATCCAGCTCTTTCTAGTGCGACAAGCGCCGTACAAGAATCAGTTGGAATGGGTGTGTTGTTAACTCGCATAATAAACCTCGAATAAATCTCCAGCAGGCATGCAAATACCAAGAGAACGACCGTTGTCCCATTGCATATGCAATGTTCCCATGTCGTCGATACGCTTGATTTGACCAAGTTCTCCTGCATCAATTGGGTCAATATCGTTCATGTGAATCATCTTGATGACGTCACCAGGTTTAAGCGATTGCTTGATTGTTTCAGTAGTCGGGACAAATAAAGTCTCAGCCAGAAACCAGCAATCTGTAGCGAAGTTATCGTGGTATTTAGAATCTAAAAGAAATGGCACATCTAATAATCCATTTGATGTAGTTCGGAAATGTTCACGGCCAGTAAGCTCAAGAGAGGCGTTAATCCAACGAACAGCGCATTGCGAGATTTGTAGGTCCAACGGGTTATCGTTACAGATATAGCGGGTCATAGAAGACGTATAGTTTGCTAAAGCTGCATCAATGATAGAGTTGCGCATGGTAATTCCTCCAAGGAATAAAGGAACAAACGCAACCTATGGTAATAGGGTACGAACTGTTCCCTATGGGTAGGTTTTTGTGACTTGGGTATTAAAGTCAATGGGGACATGTCATAAGACAAGAGGATATTGCAACAGCATCCTAACTGGATGAGGAATAATCACTTTAATAAAGTGATAAATTTCTCGGGTAAATCAATTACAGTTAACATGAATTTCATCGTACTTTTGGCAATTACTGGCGGTATTTTCCGTGTTTACGAAGTACTTGTGTTCTAGTGACCTAATGGCTGAGTAGTAACCTTAAGGTTGATTTTCGTTTTACTGTGCCATCCTTAATTGGCACAACGGCTTTCACTTGCAATAAGCTCCACCCTAACCGCTCTGACTCTTCAAGGACGATGCATTCATAGGCAGCCTCAACTTCAGTCAGTGCATTGGCCATATCAGAGAACTTTAGCTCGGACAGCCCTTCAATGTTTTTACCATCAACCGTGTACCAAGACCCAGTGACCATAAGGTTCTCCTTCAGTGATTTTATTTATATCGTTATACAGCAACCGTGCATTGTCTTGAGCTTTTTGCGTTTAGACCAATCCTTGAGCGACCTAAAAGCAAAAAGCCTCCCCGAAGGAAGGCTAATGCGTATTTAAGCAACATCGTTAAATTCTCTATCGAGAAAACCAACCGGTGTCAGCTTGTTTTTGGCTAAGTATCCGATGAAATTCTGATATCCAGAATCACACCATTCATCAAGCCAATCTTGTGATTTTGCCAATTCCTTGATGGGACTCGGTGGAGATGCAATGGTCACTTTGCAGTGATTCATATTTTTCTCTACACGTTCCTTCAAAGAGATGGCAGCTCTGTCGCCTTCCGGCATGTCTTTTCCTTGTGTAAGGCGATCTTTGTCTTTAAAAATAACCAAATCGGTTACTTCGAAAGGAATATCGATCAGCTCCATCAAGGTAGAAGAGATACCTGACCAAACAGGAATACTCTCAGCATGCTGGCAAGCCAAACAGGTTTCAGGACCTTCTCCAACACCTAACACAATTCGTGTATTACCCATTTCATCTTTGCAGATTAAAGGCATACCAAACTGTATTGATGCACCGCGAGGATCCTCTATTGGTGACATTTGCATCTTAGGGTTATCAAGCAACGGTGATTTATCTGAGCCATCGTCATTCAAAAAAATTCGATGAAAAGCAATCGCCTCACCTTTCAAATTTTGAATGTATAAAACAATGCCTGGTAAATACACTTCGTTGCTTTGTGAGTCCCACATTTTAAGTTGTGAGTGAAACCCAACGTTGCAAGGTATTTGAATGTCACCTAATCCGCGAGATATTAGATAGTTCATACCTATTTCAGATTCAGTGACAGCAAATGCCTCATGTTCAACCTTTTGCAAAATCCATAGGCGTTTGCTTATATCTGCAGGACTAAGAACAGCTTTCTCTTCTTTTTGAGCGGCTACGGCTTTCACTTCTCGTTGAGAAATGTTGTCTGTAGACTCCCCCAAAATATCTAAGATAATGTCCATCGCCTTCGATTTATTACAATTTTCAAGCCAAGCGACCATATCAATACCATCACCAATACGACCCTTACCATTGTAATAACCGCCACCAGACTCGTTCCAATCTTTGTACAAGCGAAAGACAGTTTTGCCTTTGCCAGTGAATGGATCTGGTACAGCTTTAGAAACACCATTTGAAGACTTTCGCATCGCCTCAGTTAGTTCACCGTAACATTTGAACACTGAGGACCAGCCACCATGACGCATCACTAACGCATGTACATCTTGGATTTTTGATCTTCTGTAATTGCTCATTTTGACCTCCTAAAAGGGACGCTCCGAAGAGCGTCACTGTTACGTTTAACTAATTTCAATCGATGACAACAAGTTCTGTTGAATCATGTCATCCAACACAGCGGGAAGGTCATCAGCATCACGTATCACTTGATAATTTGGAATGCCTCCGTACCTTGATTCGCAAATATTGATTGACGCAACATCAATCCCTTCGGCTTTACATTGCTCTACCTGACTTTCGACAGCATGTGTATCAGCTGGACACCCATCGGTAACAACAAGTAATTGCTTTCTGCTTGCCAAATCGAGCTTTGTAAACTCTTGACGAGCAGCTAAGACAGCCTTATTGGTTTCAGTACCATCACTAGAGTCAATACCGATTCGCGGATAGCATTGCATCAAAGGTTCATTGAATGACTTTCCAACATAAGCCATCGTATTGAAATACAAGACTGATACTGGTACATCCAACTCTTCAAGTGCAGCTGCAACCGATAAGGCGGCTTTCTGGGCAATGTCTAATCGACAGTAGCCAGTTCGATCTCCAAACTCATTTGTAACAGGCACAGCCATTGAGCCAGAAATATCAATCGCAATAACGAATGAAGATTTATGAGTCTCAACGATATCCTCTGTATAGAAGATTCGACTGTTACCAGCAGTTACACCCGCAAGTAAATCACAGTCAAAATCACTACCAGATTCATCGTACATGATGGGTACAGCCTCTTTAGCCCACATCTGCGATTCGATAATACGTTTAATCGCACGAGCACCAGAGTTGATACTGCTTTGGATTGGCATTGATAACATTCGCCCATTTAGCTCTGGCGTGACGTTATAGTTACAAATGTCCTCATAGGATGCCGGATTCACTGAAGCATGTTTATTGATCGCTTGATCGATAAGCTCATGAAGATCGGCCAATGCTTCACCCAAGCGCTGAAAATCTTCATCACTGAGTGGGTTACGGGTTGAAGAGCCTTGAGAAGCGCCCTGACCAGCTGAACCGGAGTCCTGACCATCTGAGTCATCATCTGAATCTGAACCGGAGCCCTGACCATCTGAATCATCGTCTGCATCTG
>NZ_JBFSUX010000011.1:0-31572 GCF_041467595.1 Vibrio sp. 10N.247.311.13
GATGACCTCCTTTTTAATTTGGTCATCACGATTGTAGTTGGAAGGAAATGGACATTTCTGAGTTAGCGACTTTGCTAATTTAATAACATGCGAATAATTCTAGGTATTGGAAAATCGCTTGGTAAGGTGTCTAATTTCGTGGTGCGGCTCGATATCGAGCCATCAACCACTTTAGTAGTCAGTCTAGTGCTTAACATAGTAAACAATTAAGCATGATAGTATCCATGAGTGTTTGTTCGTGGGTGGCTACCTGTCTTTTACTTGAATCAACAAACAAATGAGGATTAAACCGATACCACTCCAACCAAGCAGCGGTATCGACTCGCCAACCACCACCACAGCTAAAGCTGCTGCTACAACAGGCTCAAAAAGCGTAATCAAACTTGCACTGCTTGCGGTCACAAACCTTAGGCCAAATCCATAAGCAATATAACCTAAACCCATTGGAATCAAAGCCATATAGCCAACTACCAGAATATTGGTTGTTGATGCAAAAAGGTTTTCGCCAGTGACCAAAAGTGTTGGGAGCAAAATTAATGAACCAAAACCAAAAATACAGCCTAAAGCCGATTGGGATTCGACACCCTGTTCAATGAGTGTTTTAGCAACCCATGAATAGACGGCATAAAATAAACCCGCCATAAGACCCAACAAGATGCCAATCAGTCTTAAGTTACTGACTGTATCGGTTGCATATGACTCTGAGAAAACTAACAACATGATGCCTGCAATTCCGACAGAGAAGCTTAGCAACCATTTTTTCGTGATGTTTTTACCTTTGCTAAATAGACACTCAAGTAAAACCGCAAAAAACGGTGCTGTAGCAATAGAAATCACGGTACCAATTGCGACACCAGCCAGCCTCATGGAGGAATAAAATGCTAATGGATAAGCAGCTAAAGCAATTGCACTAATCGCCAATTTCCTCTTATGATTCAGAATCTTTTTGAAATCATGTCGAAGTTGCTTGCGAGACAGTGCGACTTGAAAAAGCCCACCAACCCCCATTGAAAAAGCACCTATTGCCAGAGAACTGATATCTGGAGCTAAACTAGCGACTGTGCCAGTAGTGCCCCATAAGATTGAAGCAAACAGTATCGAGAAAATGCCGAGCTGATAGGAAGTATAGCGATTGTACAACATAAATATATCTACCGAGGAACTGATAACAAGGCAGAAATCTTAGGCGATTAATCACATCATGTATTTGCTAAAAGGACGCAATAGTTGCTTAAATAGACCAACTCAAGAACGAGCGAACGCTCTTGGTGACATTCCATAGTAGGTGGAAAAACGTCGACTAAAAGCTGAAAGGTCACTGTATCCTACTCGTTCAGCTATTAACTGCACAGGTAAGTCAGTATGGGTCAGCAGTGCCTTAGCCTTTTCCATACGTTGCTCAGTGATGTATTTGAACACACTCATTCCTATGTTTTCTTTAAAAAGCTTCTTGAACTGGGTTGGACTAAGATATATAGCCTTAGCAAGCGATTGAATAGTTAGAGGCTCGGCTAGCCGTTTGCTGATCATGTTCTGCACTGCACGAATTCGTGGATCGCTCGTTCGAGACAACTCTTGCTGTCCCAGCAATAAAGTAAAAATATTGACTATAGAGGCTTCAATTTGATTATCCACCTGATATTCAAGTTGCTTTTCAACAAAATGAAGAAAGCTCAACAAAGGGGGAGAGGTTGAAAAAACGGCTAACTCCTCACTGATCAAATGTGAAGGAAGTTGATCATAATCAGCTACAATGAATCGTGCGGCTTCATCAGCAGTAAATCCATGTGCTATTCCTTTTGGGATCACCACGCACTCACCGACACTCACCTTACCCAAGAAACCATTCATATCAATATGAATATTGCCTTGAATAGGCAGTACCAGTTGATGATAGCTATCGTGAACATGGCTACTAAAGTGCTTTGTGTAAGTGCGAATACTTAAACTAGTTTTCATATCAACAACAAGTTAGAAAAAAATAACAGGCATCTTCCGCCACTTTCGCTCATAACAAAAAGTAGGTCAAGCAGACGCTTCACGTAACTTAAAATGGGGCAGTTCTGAGCTAGGTGGCACTATTTGAGAAAAGTGCCACGAGTAAAACTTCAAACCTATGAAGCCTCTGGACAGAAGCGTGTCAGTGATTTTGCTACATTAGCATTTAACGGATTACTTCTATTACAACAAAACCTCCAACCTAGTGGCCAAACTCACCCATCAAATACAATAGGTTGCTCATCTATAGGTACAGACAAAATTTTCAAAGATCGTCCTGAGATCGGGATAGCCAATAAGTTAGAATCACTCTAGATTCGCTATGGAAGTGTCAAAACACGGCGAGTAATCTTCTCTATCAAAATCATAAAAAGAGGTAAATGAAACTGAAGAAGCATCAGTGCCATTTACCCACTTTCAATACGTGGCTTTTCAGAATTGATATTGCATTCCTAAAGTAACCAAGTATTCATCATGGTCATAAAAATCAATGTTAGCGTCAGTGATGTCCCACCCACCTCTCGCAATGAAAAGTGTATTCTTCCAATCAAATGGCATCGCATATATGTATGTCGCTGACACACCGAGCTTCGTATCTTCCCGAGTTCGCTTCCAGAGAGGGTTTATGTCGTCAAATTTTTGAAGTCCAACGCTGCCCGCTAGCATTGTAATATGTCGCCCGTTTCTTAGTTGAAACTCAGCTTCTGTACTAATACGCTGGCTCTTTAATGCCGAACCTGAAGCATCAACATCTAGGTAATTGATCAACCACTCGATTCCCCACGACTCATTTAAGTCAGTCATGTAATTTAGTTCAACATAGCTAAGGTTCGAATTTCTAGAGAGCGCTGCTAAACTGTCTTCTTGGTCTAGCAAATACTTCCCGCGAGCAAGTTCAAGAGACCAATCTGAACCCAAAACTCGGTCATAATTTAAAACAAGACCTTTCACAGCAGCGTTTGTTGTCGTTCTATCTGATTTCAATTGATAAGGGTTTTTCCAGACTTCTTTCTCCAACAATCCCGGGACCACACCAATCGCTATATTTGAGCCGTCAGTCAAATAATGACGATATCCAGCTTGTGTGTAAAAGTCGCTCGCCATTCCAACAATATCAGTTTTAAAATACACTTCATTTGAATCATCAAAACGATAGTTAAGATCCCAAAAAGGAATAACAATAGCTTCACTCTGCCGGTCTTGAGAACTCGAATAATCAGTGATTTTAGCTTCAGAATCGGTATCCATCACCGAGTTAGTACCATCGACCCCCGTAAAAAGACTGACACTACCATGAAAGCCAGTTGTGTTTTGTTCCTCTGCATACACTGCAGAACTAGCCAACACGCATCCAACCGCCAACAGCTTAAGGTAACCTTTTAGTGAGAATAACTTGGTCGCCTTGTTTCTCTGTTTAGAACTCAACGAAGGCGTAAATAAAACTGGGTGAACTAACAAGTTTGAGTGAATCATCGTACTATCCTTATGTGCTTAGATAGCCAGACTCTACTTAGGCTTGTGTCACAACAAAGTCACAACTCACTGATTAACTTATTTAGAAATAAATCACAGCCTTCGCTTTGTGAGATGTCACCGACAAATGATAGCGCCAGTTGGCACTCTTACAGACAGCTGAAATGATTTCATCTCCATGACCAAAGCCTTGCCCATCGTGTTCCCTAACATCATTTCCAATCACAAGTCGTCGTCCTTTTAACTGGATGAATATATAGCTATCGGTGTAACTCATCGCATTACGGATAAGATTCGCGATAATGACCTTTGCAAAATAACTTTCTATTTCAACATCCGACAGCAAAACTTGGTCTAGTTGGATACTTCGACCAGAAAGCAAAAAGTGATGCTGCTCGATCGTTTCATTAATGACTGCCTGTAATGACTTTTTAGGCTGAATCCCCTTTTCTTCCCGACCGAGTAACAAAAAGGTATTGATCAAGTTATCCATCTCTTTATTTGCGACTTGAACACGGCTGATTATTTGCCGTTTTTTATCATTAACTTCTGCGATTTGTAGCAGATCGGTCGCCCCTAGAATCACATTAACCGGCGTTCGTAATTCATGGCTGGCAAAGCGAGTAAACTGTTGCTCTCGCTTCAAAAAGGATTGAATCCTAGAATAGGATTGGTGATAAGTCCGATACAGTGCCCCAATTTCATCTTTACGCGACGAAATGGCACTATCATTAACGTTGTCAGACGGGTGTTGAATTTGATGGACCAAAAGGTCAATTGGACCGCTAAAATAACCTGACAGTAAGTGGGCAGCAACCAGTCCCAAAACAAACACAACGACCATCATGTACCCAACATAAGCCATCACTCCTTCGCCATAATCGACCATGTGGGGATCCAGTTCAGGGAAATAGACAAAGTGAAGCCACTTTTGTTGGAACGGTGACATAAAAGTCACCGTATGAGCATCGCTGAGCTCAAATTCTTCTATCCCTATGTTTGTTATACCTTCAAGAAAACTCGGTTTGTTATCGTCTTCAAATTGGTATACAGCAAGGAAATTATCTTCCGGGCTAGTCCAGTCTCCGGTCACTAACGATGTTTGTATCCATTGCTGTTGTAGCAACTTTACGCGTTGGTTAATAAAACTGTCGGCGGCAATTTCGGTAGCCGCCCACGCAATCACTCCGATCGCAATGACCACGAGTAACATCAAAGCCGACATCACGGTAAAGACTTGATGCCTAAAGTGACCAAAGTACCATTGTATAAATGAGTTTTTCACATTAAACAGCATTAAGTCGATATCCTTGGCCACGTTCTGTAACCAGCACCCCTTCTGGCAATGCCTTTCTCAGACGGTATATTTGAGTGCGTAATGCGCTCGTTTCTTCGGGCTCATCGCCTTTCCAGATTTCATACGCAATGTCTTGATTACCGACGAGTTTTGGGGCTTTTTTTATGAGTAAACAAACGATACGTTTTTGAGTTGGGTCTAAAGCAATTTTTTCATCATTAGCCGTGACAGTATCGGTACCGACATCATAAACCAAACCACCATATCGAAACTCTGGGCTTAAGCGGCGTTGATTTCTCGCCTCGAGTGCTTCAACTCTAGCGTAAAGCTCTTGTAGCTCAAACGGCTTCACCAAATAGTCATCCGCGCCGGCTTTGAAGCCTGCTAATTTATCCTCAAGCGTATCCCTCGCGGTCAAAAAGATAATTGGTATATCAGCGTGACGACCCGCACGAATAGCACTGCAAGCCGTTAAACCGTTCATTACTGGCATCATAATATCCAATATTATTAGATCAAAGCGCGACTCATCCAACAATTGAATGGCGGCCTGCCCATTATAAGCAAAGTCAATATCGTGACCAAAGAGCTCTAAATAATCACCTAAATTAGCTGCGGTTGCGTGGTTGTCTTCTGCGACAAGTATTCTCATGTAATTTCCTTTTCAATGACTACTGTATTAGCGCGAAGATTGGTGACGTAATTGTGACATTGGCAAGCGTACTGTGATCACATCAACCAAACGGAGAGTTAAAATGAAAGTATCACCAAAACTAATCAGTTTCACAGCACTATTCGCTTTGTCGTCAATCAATTATGCTCATTCGACGGAAATCGCGCCCTCTGACGTTGCCCTTACACTCGCACAAGTACTCAACCCATCAGGTCAAACCCATACGTATTTAGTCACTGAATCTACGGGAAAAAGTGTAAAAGCGATCAATCTAAGTGACCATTTTGACTATTACCCGAGCGAAGCACTAAGCTTTATCGACCGATACGGCTATAGCACTTTGTCTGACGTACATTACGACCTCCCAGTCACATCCCTAGACTACAAACAACTACTCGCAGCAGGTGGGCAAGGATCTGAGCATATCGCAGCAGGCACTAACTACTTAGAGCATGGTGAAGAAGCAGATATTGACGAAGTCTTCCTATTTCCTAAGTTTTCCAAGCCAACACCAAACCACACCAAGATCCGCTACCAAAAGGATGTGCTTCTGGATTACGAGGTAGAGCTGTGTATGAGGTGGATTAAACCTATAAATAGCCCTGAACAAAGCGATGGTTATGCGGGGCTATTTGTATGTGGTGACTTTACTGACAGAGCGGAGCTGTTGCGGAAGATTGATGTCGACAACGTTACATCAGGTCATGGATTTAGTGATGCGAAAAGTGGACAATCACGCTTCCCAACCGGACCTTACATTGTGGTTCCCAAAGATTGGAACTCCTTCTTAAAAAGCGTGTTGCTAACCACCTATGTCAATGGTGAGCAGCGCCAACAAACCGCTGCTTCCGAAATGATTCGTGACCCCAAATCTCTTATTGAGATGATTCTAGAAAAGGGAGAACAGCCTATCTGGCGATATCAAGGTCAAGGCGTCACGTTATTCGACCAACAAGGGATTAATCCAAACCAAAATCTAGTGACAGGTACGCCGGCGGGTGTCGTTTACAACACCCCTGGGTGGGGTTATAGAATATCGAAATCCATCAAGTGGATCGTAACCTTTTCATTCTTAGATTCTGGTCCGGTAGACTATATTTTGGAGCAATACATCGAAGAAAGCTTTGATAACAAAAGTTACTTGCAAGCTGGAGATAAGGTGCAGCTCACCGGTACCTATCTGGGAAGCATAGACGTCGATATTACCAACTAGACACCCAAACTAACGACACTTTAATCTTAGCTTGCTCATTGTTTGCTGAACTCCATAAATACGCGTGCCTGATTAGTCGGCGCGTGTATCAATAAAACTTCTGGACATTTTCGTGTTTGGGATTTTGCTAAATTAGAAATAAATGAATAACTACAGGTATGGAAAATCACGTCGTAAAGATTTCCAACCTGCCTTGAGGTTACTTCTAGGGGAAGAGGAATAGTAATGAGTAAAAAGAAATCACAGGTTTTACTGTTTTTAAGTTTGACTGGTTATATTAATAAAAAAAACGAGCTACCATCTTGATAACTCGGGCCTAATTAACACGCTTTCGTCCAACAATCTAGACAGTTAGTAAACTAGCGCCTAGCTGATTACTGTTTGTTTTCATCCATAACTTAAGCTCTTGTGGCCATGTAATGGTCGGTTCTGCAAAGAAGCCGCGCAGTAGCGAGAAGTAGATTGCCTGATCAACCAAAGGCAGTGGTGATTTACCCGCATTCGGTTGGATCAACGCTTCAGCGTTAAGCAACTGTGCGTTTACATCTGCAACAATTTGCTCTGTGCTTTCTAACAGGCGAACAAAGTTCAGCTCTTCTGTCTCTTTCTTCGCTTGCCATGCAGTAACACTTGCTTCAGTCGCGAACTCTTTTAGATTCAGTTTCGTCCAGCGAGGGTAGCCAATTCTTTGAATCAAAGGGAATGCCTCACGCTGAAATGCCAACGTCTCTTCTGATGGTGCGGCTACCGCATCAATACCAGCTTGCTCGATAAAGTAAGCAATGATATCCATGCTTTCCGCCATCACGTTGCCATCCGTTTTCTCCAAAACTGGCACCATTTTTTGACCGATTAAATCAATCAGAGTTTGCGCATCAGCGTAATCCACAACTTGGTATTCAACGTTAAGCTTCAGTGCATTAGCAACATAAACAACACGGGCACAAAATGGACAATGCTCGTAGATATACAGTTTCATCAAAAATCCCGTTTTTATAAGTCTGAGTTAGTATTTAATTGCAGTTTTGCCAATTGACGCGCTGCTTTCGATACGTTGGTGTGCGTCTTTTAACGTCTCAACACCAAAGCCATTTAATGTTGTAGTGAGTGTTGATTTAATGCGGCCAGCATCAATCAAGTTTGCCGCTTGGAACAGGATATCTTGCTGCTTCTGGATATCGTCAGTGTTAAACAGCGAGCGAGTAAACATCAGCTCCCAGATAAAGCCAGCTGATTTGCCTTGTAGTTTTGATAGGTCAACACCACCATCAAATTCTACAATTGAACTGATCATGCCTTGCGGAGCAATCAACTCGACCATTGCATCCCAGTGACCTTTGGTATCTGCAACGTTGAAGATGTAGTCCACATGTTGAATGCCTTGCTCACGTACCGACTCCACTAGATTGCGGTGATTCACAATATGGTCAGCGCCCATATCTCTTACCCACTGCTCAGTCTCTGGTCTTGAAGCGGTCGCAATCACTGTTAAGTTAGTGAGCTGCTTCGCCAATTGAATCGTAATCGAGCCGACACCGCCTGCGCCACCAATAATCAGGATAGATTTCTTCTCTTCTGGACGAACGCGTAGGCGATCAAACAAGGCTTCCCAACCTGTCAATGTAGCGAGAGGCATAACGGCTGCTGATTCGTCAGAAAGGCTTTTTGGGGCGTGAGCTGTAATTCGGTAATCGACCGCTTGGTACTCAGCATTCGCACCCATACGTGTCACATCACCTGCGTAATAAACACGGTCACCAATTTCGAAGCCTGAAACATTGCCACCTTTAGCAACCACTTCACCCACCGCGTCATAGCCCAATACTTTTGGCTGCTCTAGGGTTTTATCTTGTGCGTTGCGGATACGTATTTTTGCATCTGCTGGGTTAATCGAGGTCGCACTCACTTTTACCAGCAGGTCATTGTCTTTTAGCTCTGGCAGGCTTGTTTCAAACTCGAATAAGCTGTCTTGCTCTGTAATTGCTAGTGATTGAGTAAAACCAATTGCTTTCATTGTTGTTGGTGCTGGCATGTTGTTTCTCCTTTGATTGGACACCTTCATCATAGAGATTTTTTACCCTAGATAAACCGCCTAATCTTTTAATTACATTCAATATATTTTTGATAATCACACTGCTCGACCGGGTAGTGTTGAGATACTTACCTGTTAACCTAGTTAGATAACACCTTGTGCAGCTAACCATTCATACGTCACTTCATCTTGCGGTTTACCCTCTCGGCACACTTTATAATCAAGCTCGGCAATAATATCGTTGGAGAAACGTAATGAATCTAAGGTTTTAAGCTGTTCATCAGTAAATAGATTTTTCTTATCATCTCTCAGTAACAGTACAGCTCGGTCTACAATTCCAAGCAGCCCTTTCGGCTCTATAAGCTCGCGAATATCATAACGATAGTGAAGAAATTGCGGTTTCCATAGCGGCACAATGACCCACTCTTTATTTGCGACGGCATCTTCAAAAGCACTAAAACAGTCGTCTTCACTGCCTGTAAAAAACTCATAGCCTGCTTTACTTAAACCGTACTCTTCCATCATCTGGATAGAGAAGCGAGTGATTCCAGCTCCTGGATTAATACCTTGAATTTTAGGTCTCATTTGCTCGACGACTTCAGGCTTCAATAAATCCGCCACTTCAGCGACCATCTCTTCAGGTACGTAATCCGGCACACCCCACAGTGCGTAAGGTTCGTAATGAAGTCCAAGCTCGATTAATGGCTCAACTTTTTCAACGTCCGACTTATAGATACCATGGCTCGATGGTAACCAAGCAGAAGAGAGCATATCGATTTCACCAGCTTTCAGTTTTTCAAAATTTTCCTGATGAGGGGAAAAGATTCGCTCAACTTCGAAGCCCATGGTCTTCAATACATTGCTAACCAATGAAGCTGTCGTGCGATGGAATGATAAATCTGTTACACCCATTGTGATTTTTTTATTCATTGTTCTTTCGCTCTTATCGTTGCTGATAGATTGATAATACAAGGCTCTAGAGTAATCAAAAACAGCCTAATTTTTGAATAATTATCAAAAATAAATTGATAGATGCCGATTTACACTTAATAAAAAAGCGTATGCATTGATGAAATACATACGCTTGATATTTACGTATCTATCTACTGTCGCCTTAATCTAATTTGATTCGCAAGACATGATATGGCTTTCTAGAACCTTCTTCACCTTCGTTAAAAGCAGGGTGGAAGTGAAGAGAGTTTTGAGTGACGTACAAGTAATCACCCTGGATAGAGAAACCATCTGCCCATGACAATAACTTGTCATCTTGTGCAAAGATTTTGTAGCCGTCTTTATTCACCACACCAACAGCATTTTTCTCAATATCACCGACATAGATATCACCGTTATCTGCGATAATCATGCCATCACTTGGACGTTTTTCACTGAAAAATTCAATCTGCTCGGCCAATGCATCTTCACTAAGCGCTGTGTTAGCAAGAGCAGCGGCAGGAATACGGTAGATAGCACTACCATTGACTGTACCAAAATATAGCCATTCATTATTTGCATCAATAGTGATTGGATTCACACCAAGATAAAGCGCATCAACGCTACCATCTTCACGCTTTGTCGCCATACGAGAACTATCAATCACAACCTCATGCTCAGGTGAAAGCAGTGCTTTATTTGATTGCAAAACGCGGCGAGATTTACCTGTATTTAAATCTACAACAACAAAGGCAGGCGCAGCTTCGCCATACAGATTACCTAAACTCGTATCGGCAATGTACATCTGGTTACGCAGTGTATCTAATGCAAAATCCTGTAAAAAAGAGTTACCGACCTGTACGTCTTTTCCAATTTCAATGCGTTTAAATAGCTTATCGTTGACGGTATCCCATGCAACAATTTGCGAAGGCGAAGTTTCACTGCCCATATCTAACACCCACACAACACCATCATCGGTACTATCAATACCGATTACTGAAGCCAAACCAACCTCACCTTTATCTGGACCATCTGCCCAGTCTTGGGTTGGAAATGCTTTGGTTGAGCCATCCTTCATCAATTCAACAACACGAAGTTCAGGTGCATCAAGGGGTTGCATAGAAAGGAAAGTACGCCCCTGCTTCGTTACTGTAATGTTCCCTGGTCGTGTGCCATCAAGCTCAGCGACGACTTCGATCTCTGCTGCTTGAGCGGTATTAAAGAGGGTTGCTACCGCAATGGCTAAAAGTGATTTTACGTTTTTCATTTCATGTACCTTAGTGGGATTCACTTGATTTTGGTTCGTAATAAATGGCTGATACCCATCTAATGTAAAGTTAAGCGATTTGCGTCATTTCATTTAGCGTGAAACTTGCAACACACCCTTCCGTCGCTGCCATGTATTCTGCAAGGTGAGTATTACCCATGTGTGCTTGCCATAGCTCACGAGATACCCAGTTCTCGTAAAACATAAAATGTGCTGGGTTTTCGTTGTCTTGATGAAGGTCGTAGTTAATGCAGCCTTCTTCAGCACGCGTGATATCAATCAGCTTCAATAGCTCTGCTTTAACCAGTTCAACTTTATCTTCGTTCGCAACAATATTTGCAACAATAGTCAATTTAGTCATGTTTAATTCCTTTATCTCTCTACTTGTTAACAACAATAATAACCCTAAAAAAAAACAACACCTTATTTCTGTAGCTTGCCGTAAGCACTGGCAACACCAATCAGTGTAGTCAATGAATCGTCATGGATTATCTAATTATTTTTTAAACATTATCTAAAATAAATTGATAATCATAAACGTATGCGCTAGGTCTTGTGTTTAGTCGGGTTTGTTTGAATGAAGCTATGATAGGCGAGTTATTAACAATGAAAAACAGGTTTTAATTTGAATTATTATCAAAAATAATTTGAATGCAGATTGTTCTGTCGTCAAGACTGCTTTATAAATAGTAGAAACGCAGCAAATACTGCTGTCCCTTTTTCTGGTAAAGGTCTCATCATGCTCTTAGAAGATTTACAGGTTATTTTAAAAGTCGCGGAGTTTCGCAGCATCACCGCAGCGGCAACCAGTTTAGATATGCGTACCGCCACAGCGAGTGCAGCGGTAAAGCGCGTTGAGGCATCATTGGGCGCGGAGCTTTTTGTCCGTACAACCCGTCACTTGCGATTGTCCTCTGCTGGGGAGCGTTATTTACCTCAGTGTCAAGAGGCGCTAAAGATGCTTGAGCAGGCCAAAATGAATATGCATGAAGACTTGGGCATTATTGATGGTGAAATTCGTATCGCGCTATCGTCTGATTTGGGGCGTAACCTTATTACTCCTTGGTTAGATGAGTTTTTATTGCAATACCCGAATGTCTCACTGCGTTCAAGTATTAGCGATAGCAATATTGATTTCTACCGTGATTCTGTCGACATGGCTCTGCGCTATGGCTCACCAACCGATGCCAATATGTATGGCTTTAAAATCTGTGATGTACAGAGAGTGCTGTG
Organism: Vibrio sp. 10N.247.311.13; assembly: GCF_041467595.1. Lineage (NCBI taxonomy): Bacteria > Pseudomonadati > Pseudomonadota > Gammaproteobacteria > Vibrionales > Vibrionaceae > Vibrio > Vibrio sp. 10N.247.311.13. The sequence goes on from NZ_JBFSUX010000011.1 coordinate 12,117, forward strand.
TGCAAGCCCTAGCTATTTAGCGGAAAATCCAGCCCCCACACAGCCGAACGATCTGCTTGAGCACAATGCGTTGTTTTATCAATTGCACGATGTGTTACAAAATGAGTGGTTATTCAGTCATGAGGGTACGACTCATAAGGTAAAACTGAAAGGCAATCGAGCTTCGAATGATGGGGATCTGGTGAGGCGTTGGTGTGTTGCAGGTAAAGGTGTGGCAATCAAATCGTGCCTTGATATGTCTGATGACCTTTTAGCAGGTCGAGTGGTTAGTATTATGAAGGAGTACAAACCAACGCCGACTGAACTCTGGTTGGTTTGTCCGAGCCGTCAGTCCATCACACCAACGGTTCGGCTGTTAAGAGATTTATTTAGAGAGAGAACGAACGTGATACTTGAGCAATTAGCAGAAAAAAGAGCGCTATAAGATACTGACGATGGCTTATAACGTAGCGACTCCGGAGTACAACATTTTTATAGCCGTAATGAATAATACGCTGTAGCTGATTTTGTAAATCAGCTCTTGAGAGATGATGTTAACCAACCAAACACCGGTTCTCACCCCTATAAATGCAATAGGTACAAGCACGAGTGATGTCATCAAGTTTTGTGTATCGAGTTGTCCCATATAACTGTATGGGACTAACTTAACAAAATTAAGCCCAGCGAAAAACACAACGCTGGTGCCGATAAGTTGCTCTTTAGGCAGTTTCTTGGGTAGCAAATACATGCTTGCTGGCGGTCCCCCTGCATGAGCTATCGTACTCGAAAAACCTGATAATAGGTTTAATGCGTAGCCTTTGATTCGGTTAGGTGAACCTGATTGCTTCAACAATAATTTTTGCCCCAAAAAAGTCAGCGCCAATCCACCAATCATTAGTTCAACAATGTGTGTCGGAAGGCTGCCCATGAAGTAAGAAGCGGCCATAACCCCTAACACAGCAAAAGGCATCATGACTTTGAGTTCGGCATAATTGCAATTTTTACGATGATAAAACAGCGCCATTAGATCCATTCCACATAAAAGTGGCAATAGAATAGCAGCGGCTTGGACAGGCGAAACACTCATTGCCATTAATGGCACCGAGAGCATACCCAAAATCCCTCCAACACCGCCTTTTCCCATCCCATAAAAGAACACAGCAGGTATCGCAGCTAGATAGAACCAGATATCAATAATCATTATTTTCACTACATCGACAGGCAAAAAAAGAAGGTCATGATGACCTTCCTTCCAAACACTACAGAATCAAAAACTATTTATGCGATTTGCGTCATTTCGTTTAGCGTGAAGCTTGCCACTGAGCCTTCTGTTGCTGCCATGTACTCGGCTAGGTGCGTGTTTGCCATGTGTGTCTGCCAAAGTTCACGTGAAGTCCAGTTCTCGTAGAACATGAAGTGTGCTGGGTTCTCGTTATCTTGGTGAAGGTCGTAGTTAATGCAGCCTTCTTCAGCGCGTGTGATGTCGATTAGTTTTAGCAGTTCTGCTTTTACTAGTTCAATTTTGTCTTCATTAGCAACGATGTTTGCAACGATAGTTAACTTGCTCATAGGGTATTCCTCATCATAACGTTATGCAGCTTATCAAACGATGCCTTCGCTGCCTTGTTGGGTTGGATGTATAGTACGACACGCATTCACATCCATAAACAACCTCCCATTTGATTTATTATCAAAAATAGATTGATAATGGATTGTCTATTTTAATTTGATAATAAATCAAACTAGCCCCAGTTTTTACTGTGCTTTAAATTACGTAGCATGCGCTTATTGATTTCATTGATGGATAGATAAGCCATGACACAGATACAATTTCAACAAGGTCCAATACGCCCACCCTCTGAAGCAGACAGTTTGCTGATACGGACAACACAAGGCTGCCCGTGGAATAAATGTAAGTTCTGTACTCTGTTTGAAGGGATGGAGTTCTCTATTCGTCCTGTCGAAGAGATCAAACGTGATATCTGGGCGGCACGAGCCTTCTATAAAAACCGACAGTTTGAGAGCTGTTTTTTGCAAGATGGTGATTCCTTTGCAATGGAAACGGACGATTTACTGGATGTGCTCAATACACTAAAAGAGGCGTTCCCGGAGCTCACACAAATTAGCTCATATGGCAGAGCTCAAACCATGACTAAAAAGTCTCCAGCCGAGATGAGGGCTATCTGCGATGCAGGGTTAAACATGCTGTATTGCGGTATGGAGTCGGGCTCGCTTGAGGTACTCAAGTTGATGAAAAAAGGGATCACCCCTAAGTCAATTTTGAAATCAGCCGAGTACGCGAAGCAGGCGGGTATGAAAATGATGACATTCATCATTCTTGGCTTAGGTGGGAAGGCGTTGTCCGAGCACCATATCGCACAGACTGCCCAGCTATTAAACCAGATTGATCCTGAGGAGATCCGAATATTATCGCTAGCGGTAAAACCTGGTACTGAGTTGGATGATATGGTTCAAAACGGCCAGTTTACGCCACTTTCAGAGCGTGAGATGTTGGAAGAACAATTTCAATTGATCAGCCAATTAGATGGCATCAAAAGCAATTACGGTAATTATCATGGGATAAATTTGCTGACGGAACTCAATGGACAATTTCCGCATGATAAAGAGGCGTTTTTACGTACCATTGATCACTTCATGTTGATGAACGAAAACGATCAAAATAACTTTATTTTAGGTCGTCGTACCCACCACTATGCGACACTGAATGACATGAACAATAAGCTCATGTATGACACGGTGCAGCAACAGCTAAAGCGCATAGAGCAGCAAAAACTTGGCGACCTTGAAGATATTTTTTATAGCCTTCGCCAACGCATGATCTAAACCCAAGGAGTCCGAAATGAAGAATTTAAACGACTGGTACATTCAAAATGAGAACCCAAGCCATTGGTCATTTGATAACGGGCTGTTGTCGATGCAAGTGCAAGAAGGCAATATTTTTGGCGCGGGTTCAAGTGACGTGGATAACATTTTCATCTACCCAGTATCTCAACCCAATTATAGCGCAGAAGTAACCATCACCTTAGAGCCAACCTTGCCATTTGAACAAGCTGGCCTAGGCATTTACTGGGACAACGATAACTACATCAAAATTAGTAAAGAAATGTTCATGGGCGAGCCTTCCATTGTGTTTGTTGTAGAGCAAAATGGTCAACCAGAGATCAAACAACTTAGCACATTTGAAGGCACGACAGCCTCAGTTAAGATAGAAAAAAATGATGGTACTATCACTGCGTTCTTGGAATGTAATCAAAAACGCTCTTGGCAAGTCATTGGCTCTGCGAAGACATTAAACGGCCAAGCAAAAGGACTTATGCTTTATACCTTTAGTGGTAGTTCAAACACACCTAATTTTGCTAAGTTTAGTGAATTTCAACTAATGAGTTGAGCCAATCTGGTATATAGCAATTGACTTTTTGTATTAGTTTTATTTTTGAAAAAGTCATGTTAGTCGGTAGCGCTTAGTGGGATCGAAACACACAATGGGGCAAAACCTTGTTAGGTGATCCGGTAACCGTTAACTCAACTCACTTCCGGGCAAAGCGTCGTCCACAGCCCTACTTCCCCCACACTTAGATTAATTTAAGCACCCCATTCACATAACCTCGCTGGTAAACCTCTATGCCATTTTCATCTTTAACTTGCCCCGTCGGCATCACAACCCATCTTTTTTCATCCATAAACTCGTCAGAAATGGCAAACCGCAGAGCCTCCACTTCTATTGGTGTCAGCTGATTTGAAGTAGCCGCCACCTGAGGCTGAGATTTAGTAGTCCGGTCTATGACAATATCGGCATTCGCTTTTAATACGTTAAGCTGGTCTCTGTATTTGTTCCTCTCCGCAATTAACGAACCGACAACCGCTCGAATGACTGGATCATCGATAGACTCCAGTATGCGTTGGTCATTATTGTTGAGAAGCTGCTTTTGACGCACCGAGAGTGGCTTCTTACGAGTCGTTCCCGAATAGGCTGCCCACGCATCAATCAATTGCTGAAAATGCTTTCCTGTTCGATTACGAATGGTTTGTGTCGAAGGTCCACCTTGTTCTTGAGATAACTTTCCAATCGTGACAATAGAGAAGTCCAATGACTTCATCTGGCTTTGTTGTTCTAGAATTTGGTGCAATGTTCTTAGCGCTGTCGTTGTGCGGGCTGTTGCTCTTGAGCAAAGCTCTTCTAATACGATATGTGGATCAACGGGGCTAGCCATTTTTAGTCACTCCAACTTTGTTTTTCGATAAATCGGCAAGACGTAAAATATTAATTCCGGTTTGAGATTCAATAGCTTTAACCCCAATCTCCAACAAACCCGCGTCTTGTAAATACGTTTCCGTATCAAGATACGATGCGATGAGACCCATCGCTTTGGTTTTATCAAGTTCTCCTGTCGCTTTGAGCATGGCATTAATCATTGCATTGCCCGCTAACAGTTGCGTTTCATCATCAAGTTGCATCAAAAATGGCATGTAACCCGATTGCATTAGCATTGAATTCAACTTGTTTGAACGATGAGTGATCGCGGGTGTTTTTCTTAAATCATCCCGCAGATCGGCGTAAACTTCTGCGTCATCACACAGTTGTATCAATTGCCTAAATTCAGAGTCTGTATCTAGAAAGCTAAAGAAGGGAGAGATCTCGGCATGTGAGCCCATTGCGACGACTTTATCCGCTGTATCTTCTGGCAGGCGCTGCTCTTCGATATTAATGAGCTTACGAATGATCTGAAAACACGCGACTAAGTCTTTACAGTATTCATCCGCACCAATTTTTTGCTTTTCAATGCGTCGATCTATTTGATGCAAATACTCGTATTTTTTGAAAGGCTCATTATTCACCTCACAAAAGTACTCTTCATCCAACAACTCAGCTTGCTCAGCTTCTAATTCTGCTGCGATTTTGGCTGATTCAGAGGCGTGATAGCTAAGGTTGTTAAAGTGAGCGGTTAATGAATGGATGTATTTGATGTCGGTGATAAACCAGCGACAACGGACGCAATTTTCAATTCCATGAGGAACAGGGCCATACAAGTCCGCTTGATTACGATTCGCTTTTTTTAGTTTTTCACCACCATTCCAGCAACCTGCAATTGAAGTGTTTTCCACAAGGGGCGTGGTATTCCCTCCTGCTAAACAAATACCTATCGCTTTTTCCTGCCATCCTGCGGGGTTCCTCACCCTTAGTACCGTGCGCAGCGACTCAATATCTGTATAAGCGGATTTTAAGCCGATCTGCTCTATCGATTTATTGACCAAAAATGAATGCAAGCTTGCGTCGTTTTGTTCTTCAATTTTGCTTTCTGCCACCTGCATTTTTTTCGCCATCATCACAGGCGAGATCTTAGTGTAATGCATCGTCATGATGAGCCTACTGTGACCCACCAGTAATTTGGATAATACCGGCGCGGGGATTTCCCCTTCGATGGTGTAGCAAGTGATAAGCGAGACACGTAATGAATGCAGTGGGAAAAACGTCTTACGATGATTGGTAGGGTCAATAAAATTAACTTTACTACCGTCCGTTAATTTATGGTCATCTTCATGAACATCCTGTTCGAGTTGCGCCATTAAATTAACCCAAAGTGTATTCAAATACCCTTGGGTTATCGGCAATTTCTTTTCACTATTTATGGTGGCGGCGGCATTGCGGAACAAAAAACAAATGTTGCCAATTTCATTGCGCTGAATATCAGTTTTTGTGCTTCCAAAATGTTTGTAATCAAGCTGATGAATAGAGGTTGCTTCCGTAATAGGGTTGTATTTCTGTTGCCAGTTGCGCAGTTTTTCTAGCCAATATAAGACCTCTTCATGCTGCCAAGGGATCACATAGCCTCGCGTGATTTCATCCTTATTCTTATCAGCGGTCTTATTAGTATTAATGTAAAGACCTGTCATCACATCGCCAATGTCTGGTGTGATGATTCGGTGAAATACACCTTTTTGCCAAGGGTGCTTTTCACTGCCTTCAACAAAATCATTCATTTCGTTAGCAACCCAACTTCCACTTTCGTAGCGCCACGTATCGGCTTCACCAGAATCAAGCATACGAACCTGAAAAGTACGTAATGGAAGTTGCAATTTTAGGTACAGTGCCATTGCGCGAACGGGGGACCAAATCACATAAAAATGCTCACCTTTCTTAAACGGTTTTAGCACTCCATCAATTCTAATACTGCGAGGCTTATCTACTTTGATTTTCCGCCATACAAAATCAGGGTCATCTTTATCAATGACAGAGCCGTCAACAATAAACCAGTCTCTTTGATGCCGGCCATTCAATATAAATGCGTCACTTTGCTCAATCGCCCATTTCCAGTCTGAAAAGTTTCCCCTTTCAATCGGACAAAGAGTTTTTCGCAACCGTTTAATGTAGGTATAAGGTAAAGCGTTGTAGACCGTTTCTTGATTTTTAACTGGATTAGACCCCTTTTGAAAAGGGTTTTTGAACATAGCAACCAACTCACCGTCATCATCCGGTTGCGAGTAATATGTGGTTATCACCCAATCGATAAACGAGCACACCTCATTGTTTTGTCGAACCCTGTAGCCTTCCGACAATTCGAATTGACCGAGAAACTGATCATAATCTTGCGGACCCATTTCGAAAAACTCGACGGGATCAATAATAAATTTCGGAACTAAGTATTCATCCAAAAACCGGTCCAATGCATTCTTCTTATGATCAATGCCATACTTCTTTTGATGCAACCACGTCGCCGCAACCTCTCGCCACGTATCCCAACCCGAACCATTCTTTTCGGTGAACCAATTAAATTCATAGTCTATTGATTTCATTTAGTTCGTTTCCCAAATTTTGGCGCTTTACCTGAAAACAAACCGTCGGGATCAATATCTTCGAACCCAGATTCCATAATGGTTTCCCAACTCAGTTCAACATCTTGCTTGAAGTTCGCATACTGCTGACCATCAAGCTTCTGCGTGGCACGCTCGCAAGCAAGTGTGACATCACGGACGCCTGGTTGGGTGTAGATCGACTGAGATAATAGAGAAGAGTGATGCAGTGCTTTCTTAATGAATCGCACATCTACCCCTGCATTAGACATGCGTCTTCCATAGGCATGGCGATGTCCATGAGGTGAACGACCTTCTGGCTTCGATGCAAGTTGACCTATTCTGCCCATACCCGCCGCATAGCTTTGATTGAAAGCATTTAGCGTTAATGCGTTACCTAGTTGCCGTCTAGAAAAAGAAACAAAAGCGTAAGGGTGATTGCGCTGAATAGGGAGCAAAGCAAATAAATATTGCTGCCATAAATAAGCAAACACTTCCCCGTAATAAGAGGGAAACCAATGAAGTTGAATATAGTTATCATCGTGGTCGACCACTTTGGTTTTCCAACCAACTCTGGCGGTACCCGTGAGTTTATTGCGTGGTGTTAGGTGATACTTTTCAGCAAGGTAAGCCGAACGCGTACTTTGTCGTTTTCTACCGACCCAATGATTCGGTGCCTTGCCATCTTCAGGATGATATAAACGAACGGTAACACTATCAGAGTTCATTGGATCAAGAAACACATCATCAACCCACAAATGCAGAGCATCACTCTCTCTAACCCCAGCCCCGTGCATCAACAGCAAAATCAGCTGATCGCGAATGGCAATTCTGGAGTCTCTCGCACTGCCGACACCGTCGATAAAAAAAGATTTAAATAGCTGTTCTGGAAATGAAATCGCGTCTCCGTCCACTTTAATTACGTCTTTCTTCCCACGAACTTTCCTGACCTTTTTCAATAATTCGGGAAGTGCATTTTTTTTTATATGGCCAAGAAAATTGTACTGATTTCTCTTGTGCCACGCGGCGTAATTGAGTCGCTCTTGGTGGGTGGTTGCTTCTTCAAAGTCGTTAAGACTGCTTGTATTTTTATGGATAGAGAGCCAATCCGTTAATCCATTCAATGCAGATAAAAGCTGATTAACGTTGGAGACGGATCGAGGTAACCAAAACAAACCTGATGAATCAAACCCTACTTTGTCGATGGTCCCCGATGATAGCCGTTGTACAAAAGATTGAAATAGAAGGTTCGGTTCTGAGAATAACCCACGATTGACCTCCATGTATTCCAGTAATAACTGGCATGCAAACACAACTCGGTTCATCCAAGGAAGGCTTTTTATATGAGATTGGCTAATAACGTAATCAAGCAAAGGTTCAAATACGCCCTGTTCAGTAATAAGAACAGGAATATTGAGCATTAACCCTGAGTGATCAATCTTGATTTGAGCTTGAACTTTAACGATCGCAGTCATTCAACACCATATCAAACTAAGTTGGTATTAGTAGGTATAGTATATTTTTTGCTATTGATCTAACGACAAAAGCCAGAGTTAGGAATTTCCTAGCTCTGGCTTTTAAAGGCGGAATACTGCAATTAGTACATATATCAATGCTATAGATATAACATATATTGCAGGCTTCATAAGGGGTGGGAACCCAGCCACATCCCGGCACACAAGTCACTCGCTGCGGCTGCTCCCTTCCAGGCCTGACCGAGTTCACGAGCTATTGTTGCGGGAGGACCAGGCCCCCATAGATTCGTTTTCTAAGAGGCTTGCCTCAAAGAGTGATTGGATTATTAAGCATCACAGCAACCATTGCAAGCCCTTCCACCCTATTTTTGAACAATTGCTGTCTAAGTGCTTATCCTTTATTCAAACCACTAGAAAATCGCAGGTAAATTCACCATTTACCTGCATTTGTAAGGTTCGGGTTATCTACGTACTAGATATCGATGTCTTCGTTATCTTCTGTACGAATGATGTAGTCTGTCATCCACGCGGTGCCTAATAGACATAACCACACCACAAAGACTGGACTAGGCACTTCGATGCTTGGGGTAATCACCAGTGCCGCAAAACCAACCGTCGGCAATGTCCAACACAATAGTTTATTCCAGCGGAAGGTTTTCAAGCGAGTCAGTGTTTCCATCGATGCCATGATGCCCGTTACACACAAGGCAACCAAAGCGGCATAAGGTAAATCGGCTATCCATAATGGAAGTATTAAGCCTAATGACCACCAGCTGTGTCGGCTAGCAGGCTTAAGATGATTTGCCGCCCACCAAATCACGATGATTGATAAGGTTTGAAGTGTGGTAACCCACGGGACGCCTTCAAGCTTGCCTGCTGATTGTGTCACCATGATCCCGACCTGCAAAGTAGTCACAATCAAGCCGGAAATAATCACGACCGACAAACTACTGCGTCTTGAAAAGACCACCATCAATAGCGGGAACAGTACCCACGCACTGACAGACAGCGTGATAGGCTGCAAAGGAAGGGTTAGACCATAAGTGGTCATGGCAGCAAGCAAAGCTAATCCTGCTATGCCCCCCTGCGGTAAAATCCATAAGGCAGGAATGACCATTGCAAGCACCGGGATATCTCCCTCACTTAAACTGATTGCTCTCGCGCAAACAACCGCTAATAATGTGGTGATCAAGAACTGAAACGTTGTAAATACCATAGCCCTCTCCTTCTACCGATCCGTGGTACCATACCAATCGTAGTAATTAACTGGTCACCCTAGCTTGTTAAAAAACTCGATAACCTCGTTAGATTTTTTGATTGGAGAATGACTACTTATCAAAAAGAGCGGCCTTGCTCTCAAGCTTTTTCCCTGCGCTATTTTTGAACACTTACTTACTGTGATTGGTATTTATGAACTAGGAACATTTAGTATGGACCAATTTTTGAGCCAAATCTTTGCTGTGATTCACCAAATTCCATATGGGAAAGTAACAACTTATGGAGACATAGCACGTTTTTCAGGATTTCCGGGCTATGCGCGCCATGTTGGTAAAGCGCTGGGTAACCTGCCAGAAGGTAGCAAACTGCCTTGGTATCGAGTGATAAACAGCAAGGGTGAAATATCTTTAAAGGCTGATTCGTTCGACAGACAAAAGCAGCATTTGGTTAAAGAAGGGATTGAGGTGAGTGATGCAGGAAAGATCAAACTCAGAATATACAAATGGCAGCCCTAGAGCTGCCACTAATCGCTGATTCAACTGGCTAAGTTAAGCCAATCAAGATGCCTTAACAGTGGCATCGACTTCTGATTAACGAACACCAACCAAACGTAGGTCTGCTTGCTGTGTATTTTCTACATCAGTAATTACTGACTTAATCGTGTCAGTAGTGAAACGCAGTTTGCCGTCAACATGAATCGATGCGCGCATGTTGTAACGGTGGTTAGCTTTAATTTTGTCGTTGTCGTAGCTCAGCTCGAATGCGAACGGTACTTGCTTACCGTCTGTGGTGAACTCTTGAGTTGCGATAACCGTCGATGGTGCATCAGCCAGTGAGATATCTTCTAGCGTAACGGTAACCACTGCATTCTCTGGCAATGCAATTCTTTCACGGTAGCTTACTGTTCCTGAAATCACTTGAGTGTTCTCTGCAACCACTTCTTGAGAAGCGCTCGTTTCTGATGTTGCTTGGCAACCAACAAGTAGGCCAAACGATACTAAAGACGTAATAAGAATTAGAGCCTTTTTCATATTCAATTTCTCTCAACATGTTTGCCGGACTCGGCAAATCTACTCACCAATTATAAGAGAGCTTTCATATTCTGTCTTGAAACCCTATGATTTATTGACAGATATCTGACTAAGCTAAATGATTAACACCATAATCTGACACCCATTTTACGAAGAGGAATGCTGGCGATGAGTCAACCTTTACAAGAATTACTAAGTTTACTTCAGCTAGAAAAACTGGAAGAAGGTTTATTCCGTGGGCAAAGTGAGAACCTAGGCCTACCACAGGTATACGGCGGTCAGGTATTGGGACAAGCGCTTTCTGCTGCTCGTTATACCGTTCAAGACGACCGTAGTGTTCACTCGTTCCACAGTTATTTTCTGTTTCCCGGCGATCCTGAAAAGCCAATCATTTACGATGTTGAGAACCTACGAGATGGACGCAGCTTTAGCACACGCCGTGTAAAAGCGATTCAAAATGGCCGCCCTATTTTCTATCTCACTGCTTCTTATCATGGCGATGCGCCAGGGTTTGAGCACCAGATTTCAATGCCTGATATTCCGGGACCAGAGAACTTTGCCTCAGAAACTGAATTAGCGAGCCACATTGCGGAATTCTTACCAGAGAAACTGCGCAAAACCTTCTGTGGCGAAAAGCCGATTGAGATGCGTCCGGTGACGGTGGTAAACCCACTGAAACCTAAGAAGACGGAAGCGAAACAATACCTTTGGGTAAGAGCGAATGGCGCGATGCCAGACAACCACTTGATCCACCAATACCTGCTTGCCTACGCATCGGATTGGGGATTCTTAGTGACGGCGCTTCACCCACATGAAGTCTCTATCATGACGCCAAATTTTCAAGTGGCGACGATTGACCACTCAATCTGGTTCCACCGCCCATTCAAAATGGACGAATGGCTGCTTTATGCGATTGAAAGCCCAACGGCAGCGAACACTCGCGGCCTAGTGCGCGGCGAGATCTTCAACCAGAAAGGTGAGCTGGTAGCGACAGCAGTACAAGAAGGTGTGATGCGTTTTACTAAATAGCACTCAAATAAATAGCGGATAAACGCTTCTTACAAGCCCCAAATACGCACAAACAAAAAGAGGCTAGGTTTAATACCTAGCCTCTTTCTTTAATGACGCTTAAGAAAACTCGTCACGCAAAAATCAATAAAACCTACTCAACTTCTAACGTTGGCTCAAACTCGCCTTGAACTCGCGTTTTAATGCCATCACCTGCGTCTCGTAGAAGGTTAAATGGCGATAACACTACGCCTTTCACCGCGCCCTCAGCGGCTCCCTGAGCGAGTTCCTTACTCTTATCAGCTAACAAATTAGCTTGTGCCAAAATACCTGGGACTTCCGCTCGTAGCATTTCAGATTCCGTGACGATGACAGGAATAGTCTGTTCGCGGTAAGACTTACTTTCAGCGAGCATCGGTGGCATTACGTCTACGCGGTATCTCTTTAATTCAGTTAATGTTGGTGGAATAACATCGGTTCTTACCTGCTCGACTTCCGTTCGAACATTTTTCACTTCATCTAATATCGCAGGGATTTTGTTGTCGACCGAGGCTACGGTTTGATTCACATCATCGATCGTCTTTCTAACTTCTTCGACAGTGTTTAACACCTGAGGAGCAAGATCGCTGACATGTTCTGCAAGCGCTAATAGCTCTTCTACTTTGAGCCCTTTGGTGAGGCCCGATATGTCTTCGATAACTTGCGGGTAAGTATCAACGATTTCACCGACTTTATTAGTCAATGAGTAGATGGTGTAACCCAAGTAAAAAATGGCGACCGCCAGTACCAACTGGATAGCGGTAGATACTTTTGCAAACATGAATAATCCTTTTCTTTATCGCAGAGACGAGATCTAAACTGAGAAGATAGTTAAACTAAAGCGATAGTTAATCTATTACTAGGCGCAGCTTAAAGCGGCAATGCTGTCGTGTACTTCAATGGTTCCATCGCAAACGTCGAGGTCACATTAGAGATACCATCAATGCTATTCACCAAGCGCTTATAGAAATCATCAAAGCACTTCATGTCTTTAACCTGAACCTTCATCATATAATCATATTCGCCAGCCATGCGATAGAACTCCATCACTTCTGGAAATTCCGACACAGTATTCACAAAACGACCATACCACTCATGAGAATGATCACTGGTTTTCACCAATACGAACGCAGTAAAGGAAAGATCCAGTTTTTCCGGGTTCAGCAGTGCAACTCTTTTCTCAATAATGCCGTTCTCTTCGAGGCGCTTAAGCCTTTTCCAACAAGGCGTTGTAGTGAGATTGACCGCTTCAGAAATATCGTTCAATGACAGGGTGCTGTCTTCTTGCAGTAACCCTAATATTTTTTTATCTACGGCATCTATCACACTTTCACCAAATCGCATTTAAAGAGAATAATTTTCTACAATTTAAGCAAAACAAAGCAAATATGGCAAAGTTTTTCTCTCCGATTATAGATAAATTAGAACCATACCAATTACAAAGAATTCCTACACTCGATCAGGAGAACGTTTATGTGCACTGACCATCAATGGATTAACAACGCGATTCGTAAAATTGAAGCGGACTACCAACGCTCAGCGGATACGCACCTTATCAAGCTCGATCTACCAAGTATCGAAGGCATTGATGTTTACCTTAAAGATGAAAGCACACACCCTACAGGCTCTTTAAAGCACCGTTTAGCGCGTTCTCTCTTCTTATACGCTATCTGTAACGGTTGGGTTGGCCCAGAAACCACGATCATTGAATCTTCATCGGGCAGTACTGCGGTGTCTGAAGCTTACTTCGCTCGCCTACTTGGCCTTCCATTTATCGCGGTAATGCCAAAATGCACAGCGAAGAAAAAGATCGAGCAAATTGAATTCTACGGCGGCCAAGCGCATCTTGTGGACCGCTCAGATGAAATTTACGATGAGTCTCGCCGTTTAGCAGAAGAATTGAATGGTCACTACATGGATCAATTTACTTACGCTGAGCGCGCAACCGACTGGCGTGGTAACAACAACATCGCGAACTCGATTTTCAATCAAATGCAGATGGAAGATCACCCAGTTCCGGCTTGGGTAGTAATGAGCCCAGGTACTGGCGGTACTTCAGCGACGATTGGCCGTTTCATTCGCTACCAACAACATGAAACTAAGCTTTGTGTTGTGGACCCTGAGAACTCTGTATTCCACGAATACTTCCAAACAGGCAATGCGAACGTGAAAGGTAGTACATTCAGCAAGATTGAAGGCATTGGTCGCCCACGAGCAGAACCAAGCTTCATTCCTGGTGTGGTTGACGAAATGCGTAAAATCCCAGACGCAGCAAGTATCGCAACGACACATTGGTTATCTGACATTCTTGGTCGCAAGGTCGGCGCATCAACCGGGACTAACATGTACGGTGTGCTTCAATTAGCCAGTGAAATGAAAGCACGTGGAGAAAAAGGTTCTATCGTGACTTTACTGTGTGACAGTGGTGAGCGTTACCTAGACACTTACTTCAATGACGAGTGGGTAAATCTGAATATCGGAGACCTACAACCTTATGCAGCGAAGTTAGAAGCTTTCTCGCAAACGGGTGAGTTGGCTTAAGTTCAAAACCGATAGTTCGAAATAGAAAAGAGCCCTTGATGGGCTCTTTTTGTTTATTCATTCTATTAGTCAGCCACTAACGAGAACAAATTACTCTGGCTTCTGCTTCGCTTCAAATGCCGCGAGTTGTTCAGGCGTCGCTTTTGGTTGATGGTTTTGTTTCCACTCATCGTAAGTCATGCCGTATACACGCTCACGAGCGTCATCGATATCCAAGTCTAAGCCTTGTTGCTCTGCTTCCGCTTTGTACCATTTACTGAAACAGTTTCGGCAGAAGCCAGCCAAGATCATCAGATCGATGTTCTGCACATCTTTATTGTTATCTAGGTGTGCTAGCAGGCGACGAAAGGTTGCTGCATCCAGCTTATCTTGTTCTTCTTGAGAAAGATCTTTGTATTTAAATTCAGCCACTTTACTTTCCTTTATTCGATTTATTGTATTAATTCGTTGAGCTCTGTTTGTTATACAAAAAAAGCCTGCAATTCGCTAGGAGCAAACGCAGGCTTTTCAATATTGTTACACTATTCCGTGTTCATTAATCGTGCGTGTTCATTAACCGTGACTGGTTCTTCCCACGTTGTCATGGCTAAGCTCTTTATTAAGTTCCGCTTCCACGTGACCCGGAGAGCGTGTTGATCCTGAAATCAGTCGGTACATCGCAGGAATTACGAACAGAGTAACCAATGTCGCGAAGCCCATACCGAAGAAGATAACCGTACCCACAGCCACTCGGCTTTCATAGCCTGCGCCCGTTGAAGTAATCAATGGAATTGCACCAGCCAGCGTCGTGAATGCCGTCATCATGATTGGACGTAAGCGTCGAGCAGAAGCATCAATGATCGCCTTTTCAAACTCAATACCACGGTCACGAAGTTGGTTAGCAAACTCTACGATCAAGATACCGTTTTTGGTTACCATACCGATCAACATGATCATACCAATCTGGCTGTAGACGTTGAGCCCTTGACTCATCAGCACCAAGCCTAAGAAGCCACCGAAGATACCCATAGGTACGGTGAACATCACCACCAGCGGGTTAATGAAGCTTTCAAACTGCGCGGCCAGTACCAAGTATGCGACCAGCATCGCTAGCGCAAACACCACTAGGATACTTGATTGGTTCTCTTTAAAGTCTTTTGACTCGCCAGAGTAGCTCACTGAAATATCACCCGGTAGCTGTTCAATCGCTTGTTCATCAAGGAAATCGAGCGCGTCACCCAGCGTGTAACCTTCCATTAGGTTCGCTTTAATGGTCACCGATTTCTGCTTGTTGTAGTGCGACAAACGAATCGATGAAGCCACTTCTTCAATGTGCGTCAGCGTATCAAGTGTAACCAGCTCACCAGACTGAGTTCGCATGTAGATTTGGCTTAGATCGTTCGCGTTGTTGAAGCTGTTTTCATCACCACGCAGATACACGTCGTACTCTTCACCACGGTCAACGAAGGTCGTTTCACTGCGGCCGCCAAGCATGATTTCTAACGTATCTGAAATGTCTGAAACGCTAACACCTAGCTCTGCTGCACGCTGCTTATCTACGGTTACCAATAGCTCTGGTGTTTTCTCAGAGTAATCGATGTCCGCGCCTTCCATCATTGGAGAATCTTCAGCCGCTTGCTTTAAGAGCTCTGCCCACTTCTGAAGTTCAGAGTAATCAGAACCGCCAAGTACGAATTGAACAGGCTCACTTGAACCACCTTTGAAGCCCGGCATGAACGGGAATACACGCACATCTGGAATGCCGTTCAACGATTTACGAACTTCGTTCAACGCTTCTTGTGCGGTAACGTCACGCTCATCCCAGTCTTCTAGGATCATGATTACGAAGCCCGTTTGGTCACCCGCATTACCACCAAACGCTGGTGATTGAATACTGAATGACTTCAAGAAGCCCTGACCAAGCAATGGCATTAAGCGTTCTTCAACGATGTCCATGTTGGCAGACATACGGTTGTAACTGGTTGCATCGGCACCACGAACAAACGCAAATATAACACCACGGTCTTCTTGTGGCGTCAGTTGCGACGGCACTTGTTGCATCAAGCCATAACTACCGCCCATACACGCGATAATGATGATTGGAGCGGCCCAACGCCAGTTAAGAGCACGGCGCAATACCGCGCGGTATCCAGACTCAAGCTTGCCAAATACGCGCTCGACAAACAAATTGAAACGGTTTGGTTTAACGTTCGCTTTAAGGATCTTACTGCCTAGCACTGGCGTTAGCGTTAATGCGACTAGCGACGAGAAGATCACCGACATCGCAAGCAATACAGAAAACTCGGTAAACAATAGGCCAACCATGCCGTCCATGAACGAGATTGGTAGGAATACCATTACCAATACAAGCGTTGTTGCGATTACCGCGAAGCCTACTTCACGAGTACCTTTATAGGCCGCAAGCAGCGGTGACTCACCACGTTCAATATGGTGGAAAATGTTCTCAACCACCACGATCGCATCATCTACCACCAAACCAATCGACAGGATAAGTGCCATCAAGGTAATCAGGTTGATAGAGAAACCGAAGTAGTACGCGGCAATAAACGACGAGATCAGAGATACAGGTACGGTTACCGCTGGAATAAGTGTTGCACGTGCTTGACCAATAAAGATATAAAGCACAAGGATAACCAAGCCGCCCGTGATAAAGAGCGTGCTGTAAACCTCAGAGATTGAGCGGTCGATAAAGACAGTTGAGTCATAGTCGACAGCTAAACGAGTACCGTCTGGCAAGAACTTTTGAATTGCTTCGACTTCTTTATGGACTAAGTCAGCCACCTCAAGTGGGTTCGCATCTGACTGAGGCACGATACCCATACTTACGTTAACAACGCCGTCACTCTTAAAGGTCGAGTTCTCGTTTTCTGCGCCAATGTAAACATCCGCTACGTCTTTCAAGTAGATAGGTGTGTTATCAGAGGCACGTTTAACGACTAGATATTCGAAATCTTCCGATTCAGTGTAAGAACGAGCAGTACGAACCGACATCACAATCGCATCGTTACGTACTTCACCACCTGGGCTTTCAATGTTCTCACTGTTCAGAGCAGAAGTGATGTCCGAGGTAGTAACGCCACGACCCGCCATCTGCGCAGGTTTCAGCTTCACGTACATTACTTTGTACAAGCCACCTGAGATATCCACCGAGCTCACGCCAGAAATCAAACTAAAGCGGTCAATCAACACACGTTCGGTGTAGTCGGTTAACTGCGTTCGGTCCATCTCCGTCGAACTTAAGTTGATGTAGACCGAAGCTTCACCACTACCATTGTTCTTATAAACAATTGGGTCGTCGGCTTCATCTGGCAATGAACGCTGCGCACGAGCTACAGCATCACGAACATCACTCACACCGGTATTGAGGTCGTAACCAAGCTCAAAAGTAATCGTGATACGCGACATACCGTTACGCGTTGTGGATTCGATCTCATCGATACCACTGATGCCGGATAACTGGTCTTCAAGGTTGGAGGTTATTTGGCTTTCAATGATGGTGGCAGACGCACCCTCATAACGAGTACTGATCGATACTACCGGGCTTTCAATATCTGGCATCTCACGAACCGCGAGCTTATTGAAAGAGACAATACCAAACACAACCAATAGTAGGCTCAATACGACGGCCGCTACTGGTCTCTTTACAGAAACATCAGATAACAACATTAGTTAGCGCCTTCTTGTGCTTTTTTATCACTTGCTGCATCAGCCGGGCGATTAACGGCAAGCTCTTGAACCAAGACGCCGTCACGCATGTTCACGATACCTTGCACCACGATCTTCTGGCCAATTTCGATGCCTTTGTCGATCACGACTTCGTTATCGATACGTGCCCCAAGGAAAACTTCTGTACGAGTTGCTTTATTATCTTCGTCGATAACATAAACGAAACGCTTCGTACCTGAATACTCAAGCGCTTGAACTGGAATGATTGGCGCTTCCACTGGTGGGAAGTCCATATCCGCCGCCACTAACATACCTGGCTTTAGATAATCATTATTGTTGTCGAAGTGGATTCGAACTCGAAGGTTCAAGGTTTCAGCGTTAATACGAGAATCAATGCCTACTACAGTACCAGTGAACTGAGTGTCGCCCCATGCGCTAGTGCGAGCCGTTACTTTCATACCTTTAGACAGTTTAGAAAGGTAGCGCTCCGGGATCTGCAGATCTAATTGCATTACCGATAGGTCATCTAAGGTCACGAGTTCAGTACCTGCTGTCACCATTTTACCGCGGCTAAAGTCGATAAAACCAACAGTGCCCGAGAATGGCGCGCTGATGTGAAGATCTTTCAGATTGGCATTTGCAGCAGCTAAACGAGCGTTGGCAATCTCTACGTTCGTTTTCTGAGCGTCAATTTCAGTTTGCGTGATCGCGTTACGTTTCACTAGGCGTTGAAATTCCGCTAGCTTACGTTGCTCGTCTTTTAGATAAGCTTGCGCTTCTGCAACTGCCGCTTTTGCTTTGTCATCGTCGAGTTGAACCAACATCTGCCCTTTAGTGACATCTTGATTGGCTTTAATGTTGATAGAGTCCACTCTGCCAGCCACTTCAGAAGTGATCATTACCGATTGGTCGGCTTCTAGCTTACCGACCAACGAAAGAGATTGGCTAACTTGGTGAATATCAACCTGCTCAGTAACAACAGTGACAGTGCTTGGGCCCATACGTTTAGCGAGTACGGCTGGAGACGCCATAAGAATAGACAAGCTAAGCAGGGTTAAAACAGATTTACGCTTCATAATAATGGTCTGCAAGTAAGTTTATACCAATCACAGTGAGTAAGTGGTCAGAAATAGCGTAGGGAAAAGGCTTGAGAACAAGGCAGCTCTTTTCAACAGATAGTTTCGATAAGTAGTTATTCTACAATCAAAATATCTGACGCTGTTCTCGAGCATTTTAGCAAGCTAGAATGACAAGTTACTTACTACGATAGGTATTATTATCTATAAATGAAATTAACCGTATTCTATCAACTGATGAATGCTGTAACGTCAAGAAGTGTAAATCTAGATTAAATTCCATTTACGTTTCATCACGTTTTAGACACATTGAACACAATACAGAAAGCCTGTCACCTCAAGGTGTTACCTATCAGTACGTAAACCTTAGTACAGATGTTCACTTCACGAGCAATATGCGTACTTTTCGCCATCTTTGCCCAAAAAGGCAGCATTTAACACAAAACCATAAGAAAAACCCTTTACAGGTTTAGCGTGTTTGCTATGATGCGCTCCGCACTTGAGAGATGCGTTGGGAAAAACATCTCTTTAGCCTATCCATTATGAGTTAGGAAAAAACACCCTGGAGGGGTTCCCGAGTGGCCAAAGGGAGCAGACTGTAAATCTGCCGGCT